>JAKAOD010000018.1 GCA_021823365.1 Actinomycetes bacterium
CGCCGACGCCGCACTCGGGGCCGGCATCCGCTGCGTCGTGACCCCCGGCATCTTCGACCTTCCCGGGGCGGGGCCCGGAGCGACCTGGCAGCGGCTCTTGGAGGACGCGGCCCAGCTCCACGAAGATCTTGACGGTCGGAACGAACGCGTGTGTGTGGGCCTCGGCCCCCACGCCGCCTACACGCTGCCGTCTGACGGGCTGACCGCCGTCGCAAAGGTCGCGACGGAGCTCGACGCCCTCGTTCACGTGCACGTCGCGGAGTCCCGTGCCGAAGACGAAGTGGTCCGTAAGCGCCATGGGTGTGGTGCGCCGGAGCTCCTCGCGCGCACGGGCATCCTCGATTGCAGGGTTCTCGCCGCCCACGCAGTGTGGATCGATGACGACGAGCTCGACCTCTTCGCTCGGCACGACGTGGCGGTCGCGCACTGTCCTCAGAGCAACGCCAAGCTGGGGAGTGGCATCGCGCGAGTCCCCGCGATGCTCGCCCGAGGTCTGAGAGTGGGGATCGGCACCGACGGCCCTGCCTCCAACGGCAACCTCGACCTCTGGGAAGAGCTCAGGCTCTCCCCCCTGCTCGCACGTGCGGTCGCATGCGATGCATCCGCGCTGGGGACCATCGAAGCGTTGAGGCTCGCCACGAGCGGCGGAGCGGCTGTGCTCGGCCTCGACTGCGGGGTGCTCGCAGCTGGCCGGCTTGCCGATTTCGTGCGGCTGGAGTTCGACGATGCCGCGTTCGTCCCGGCCCGACGCGATGGAGAGATCCTGGCGCTCTTGGTCTGGGCGGCCTCGAGCCGCCTGGTCACCGACGTCTGGGTCGCGGGCCGCCACCGCGTCGAAAGCGGTGTATGTCGCAACGTCGACGAGCCGCGAGCCCGCAGGGAGGTCGCCACTCGCGCACGGCGGCTCGCCGGGGCCTGAGCCCAGCCGGGGCCCGAGTCGAGCCGCTGCGACGGTGGAGCAGGGCCGCCCAGCGGCTGCGACGGTGGAGCAGGGCCGCCCAGCCGCTGCGACGGTGGAGCAGGGCCGCCCAGCCGCTGGGCGTGCAACTCCTAGGATCCACGGGCATGTCCGGGTTCGTCGACGAGGCGCAGCTTCATGCCAGAGCGGGCGACGGCGGCGCTGGCGCAGTCTCGTTCCGCCGAGAGGCTCACGTCTCTCGTGGCGGTCCCGACGGCGGCGACGGCGGGCACGGCGGCGACGTCTGGCTCGTGGCGGACCTGAACCAGGCATCGTTGCTCGGCTTCAAGGACCACCCGTTCCGCCGGGCGGCCGACGGCGCCCATGGCTCGGGCAAGCGCCGTCACGGCCGTCGCGGCGCCGATCTGGCCGTCCCTGTTCCGGTGGGTACCGTCGTGGCGGACCCGGACGGATCCGTCCTGCATGATCTGTCCGCGCCGGGAGACCGTTGGCTCGCAGCCGAGGGTGGACAGGGGGGGCGCGGGAACGCACGGTTCTTGTCGAACACCCGGCGGGCGCCCGCCTTCGCCGAGCAGGGAGAGCACGGAGAGGAGCGCTGGCTCAGGCTCGAGCTGAAGCTGGTCGCGGATGTCGCGGTGGTCGGGTTCCCGAACGCCGGCAAGTCGACGCTCGTCTCCGCCATCTCCTCCGCGCGTCCGAAGATCGCCGACTATCCGTTCACGACGCTGCAGCCGCACCTCGGGATCGTGCGTGTCGGAAGACCGGGTGACGAGACGGAGCTCGTCGTGGCGGACGTGCCGGGACTCGTGGAGGGTGCGGCGGAGGGCCGGGGACTCGGCCACCGCTTCCTCCGTCACACCGAGCGCGCTCGCGTGCTCGTGGTGCTCGTGGATCTGGCGTCCGCGACGGGGACCTCCGCCTCCGAGCAGCTCGAGATCGTCCTCGGCGAGCTCGGCCGGTACGACCGGCACCTCCTCGAGCGACCGCGCCTCGTGGTGGGGTCGAAGGTCGACGTCGCCGGCGCGCACGCGGGATCCGACCCCGAGCTCGATCTCGAGATCTCCGCGGTCACCGGCCGAGGCGTCCAAGAGCTGGTGCGACGCATGGCAGCACTCGTCGCGGCTGCCCGCGCCGCGAAGCCGGACGCGGCGGCGTCCGAGGTCGGGTGGGGCGCATTGGCGCCCACGGAGGACGACGCGCACTCCTCGGGTGCAGCGCCGGCGGGTACCGGTGGTTTCGTGGTCCACCGCCCGGTCCCCGAGGGATTGTTCGTCGAGAGAACCGCGCAGCACGCCTGGCACGTCGCGGGGCGCGACGCCAGACGAGCGGTGAACTTCTCCGACCTCACCGACGACGCCGCGCTCGCAGAGGCTGTGCGGCGCCTGCGGCGGCTGGGGGTCGACAGGGCGCTCGTTCGGGCCGGCGCGCACGACGGCGACGAGGTGACGGTCGGTCTGCTGTCCTTCACCTGGTTCAGGGACCAGCCGGTCGAGCTCACCGAAGAGCGCGGCGATGCTCGAGGTGCGAGACGACGCCGAGGACGCGACGGGAGGTGACCATCGGCGGCTCCGGCCGGCGACGCGGCGCGCGGCGAGGAGACGGCGGCGCAGGTGAGCCCGGCAACCGGCGTCTTCGCCTCTTGTACCCTCGGTCGGCATGACCGCACCCACGCGGACCGTCGTCGTGAAGGTCGGGTCGTCGACGGTCACGACCAAGAGCGGCGAGGTCGACGGGGCCACCGTCGGGCAGCTGGCGCGTGAGATCGCGGCGCTCGCGCGGGCAGGGCACCGTCTCGTGGTGGTCACCTCAGGCGCCATCGTGTGCGGGTGGGCGGCCCTGGGGCGGCCCGGGCCGCGGCCATCGGACCCCGCGATCCTCCAGGCGCTCTCGGCAGTGGGTCAGCAACGGCTCATGCGCGCCTGGCAGGACGGGCTCGGCACCGAGGGCCTCCTGGCGGGCCAGGTGCTCCTCGCCCCTCTCGACTTCGGACACCGCCGCCAGTACCTGCATGCCCGCACGACCTTGCAGCATCTCTGGGAGCTCGGCGTGCTGCCCGTGGTGAACGAGAACGACGCGGTCGCCGACGAGGAGATCCGTTTCGGCGACAACGACCGCCTCGCCGCTCTGGTCGCCAACCTCGCCGGAGCGGACCTGCTGGTCCTGCTCACCGACACCCCGGGTCTTCTGAGCGCTGACCCGCGGCACGGCGACACCGGCTCTCTCATCGAAGAGGTGAAGGAGATCGACCAGCGCCTCATGGACGTCGCAGGTGGTCCGGGCTCGGTCGGGAGCGGCGGGATGGCGTCGAAGCTCGCGGCCGCGCGGATGGCCAGCCGGTCGGGGGTCATGACCGTGATCGCCGACGGACGGCGGCCCGGCGTGCTCGCGGGCGCGCTCGAGGGCGAGCGCGGCGTGGGAACGGTCGTCCGGCCGAAGCCGGAGCGGATGCCGGCGCGCAAGCTCTGGATCGCGTACGCGTTGGGGGCCCGAGGTGTCCTCGTCGTCGACGAGGGCGCCCGCCGCGCGCTCCTCGAGAATGGTCGCTCGCTGCTGCCGGCGGGCGTCCTGACCTGCCGCGGGCGATTCGAACCTGACGACGCGGTCGAGATCGCGGGCGTCGACGGCGCCGTGTTCGCTAAGGGGCTCGTGCGCTACTCCTCGGAGCGGGCGGACGAGTGGATGGGTCGCCGGAGCGAGGAGCTCCCCGATGAGCTGTCCCCCGTCGCCGTGCACCGCGACGACCTCGTCGTGCTTGCATGAGCGGGTCCTGACGCCGTGGGCCCCACCGAGCCGCCGGTAGTCTGGCGAGGTGGGAATTGCCGATCTCGAAGTCCTGGCGCGCCGAGCACGCGCGGCGTCACGGGAGGTTGCGCGCGCCCCGTCGGGCGTGCGAGACGAGTTCCTGCGTGCTGCGGCCGACCTGCTGCAGGGTGACGCAGCGGCCGTCCTCGAGGCCAACCGAGCCGACCTCGGGCGCGCCCAGGGGGAGGGCCTGGGAGCGGCTGCGCTCGACCGGCTCCGGCTCACAGATCGCCGGCTCGGGCAGATGGCAGACGGGCTTCGAGCGGTTGCCGCGTTGCCCGACCCGGTCGGCGAGGTGGTCGACGGGTGGGTTCGCCCGAACGGGCTGCGGGTCGAACGGGTGCGTGTGCCGCTCGGCGTCGTGGGGATCATCTACGAGAACCGGCCCAACGTCACGAGCGACGCCGCGGGGTTGTGCGTGAAGGCCGGGAACTCGGCGTTCCTCCGCGGCTCGTCCTCGGCACTCACATCGAATCGTGCGGTCGTGACCGTGCTCCGCCGGGCGTTGGCGAAGGCAGGCCTCCCCGAGGACGCGGTCGCGCTCGTGGAGGACGCCAGCCATGAGACGGCGGTCGCCTTCATGCGGCTCCGCGGCCTGGTCGACTGCCTCGTGCCCCGGGGCGGCAAGGCGCTGATCGCATCGCTGGTCGAGCACGCCACCGTCCCCTACGTCCTCGACGGCGACGGGAACTGCCACGTGTACGTCGACGCCTCCGCGGACCTCGACATGGCCGAGGACATCGTGGTGAACGCGAAGACCCAGCGCCCCGGGGTGTGCAACGCCGCAGAGACGCTCCTGGTCCACGCGGACGCGGCCCCCGGCCTGCTCCCGCGCCTTGCTCGCTCGCTCGCAGAGGTGGAGCTCGTGGCCGACGAGCGTGGTCGCGCCTACCTGCCGGGCGCGGGCACGGCGACCGAGGAGGACTTCGCGACGGAGTTCCTCGCGCTGAAGCTCGCGGTCGCCGTCGTGGACGATCTCGACGCCGCGATCGACCACGTCGCACGATACGGCTCGGGGCACTCCGAGGCCATCATCACCCGGGACGTCGCGTCGGCGGACCGGTTCGTCCGCGAGGTCGATGCCGCGGCGGTGCTCGTGAACGCGTCGACCCGCTTCGTCGACGGCGGCGAGCTGGGCCTCGGCGCGGAAGTCGGCATCTCCACTCAGAAGCTGCATGCACGGGGCCCGATGGGTCCGCGCGAGCTCACCTGCGTGAAGTGGGTCGTGCGCGGCGACGGGCATGTCCGGCGATGACGCGAGGGACTCCCTGCACAGGCACCACGCTCGGATCGATCCACGAGGTGCGTGAGAGCCTCGGGAGCGTCGACTACGTCGCGGACGAACGCGTCGCCGGCGTCGTCTACCTCTCGGACCGGCTCCACAAGCCGGTGCTCGTCGAGGGACCCGCCGGAACCGGAAAGACGCAGCTCGCGAAATCGGTGGCGGAGATGACCGGGAGCCGCCTCATACGGCTCCAGTGCTACGAGGGGCTCGACGAGGCGAAGGCGCTGTACGAGTGGAACTACCGCAAGCAGCTGCTCCGCATCCAAGCGGAGCCGTCAGCCCCCTCCTGGCAGGAGCTCGAGGCGGACATCTTCTCGGAGGAGTTCCTGCTCACGCGCCCGCTCCTCGAGGCGATCCGGAGCGACGAGCCCACCGTGCTGCTCGTCGACGAGATCGATCGCGTGGAGCTCGAGACCGAGGCACTCCTGTTGGAGGTGCTCTCGGAGTACCAGGTGTCCATCCCCGAGCTGGGGACGGTCCGCGCGACGCGGGTGCCGATGGTTTTCCTCACGTCCAACAACACCCGGGAGCTGTCCGAAGCGCTCAAACGACGCTGCCTCTACCTCCACATGGACTATCCGGAGCTCGAGCTCGAACGGGAGATCGTGCTGCGGCGCGTTCCCGGCATCAAAGCGGAGCTGGCGGACCAGGCGGCTCGCATCGTCCGCTCCCTCCGCTCTCTCGAACTGCGCAAGCCCCCGTCGGTGGCCGAGACGCTCGACTGGGCCCGAACGCTCGTCGTGCTCGAGATCGATTCGATCGACGCCGCGACCGTGCGCGGGACGCTGCACGTGCTCCTGAAGTACCGCCAGGACATCGAGCGCGCCGCCAAGGAGCTATTCGCCGCCGATGCTTGAGCTGTTGTCGGGGTTCGTCGGGGAGCTGCGGAGCGCGGGGCTCCCCGTCTCGTTGACCGAGCACCTGGACGCTGCTCGGGCGGTCCACCACGTGCCGCTGGAAGACCGGGACGCGCTCAAGGCTGCACTCGGGGCGACGCTCGTGAAGTCCGGCGCCCACTGGCCGGCATTCGAGACGGCCTTCGAGGTGTACTTCTCGCCTCGCGTCGTAGACGGGGATGCGACCGCTGACCCCGAGAAGAGCGCTCCTGGCGCGGCGACGCCCGCGGGTGGCGGACCGGAGCCCATGAGCGCAGCCGAGCTCGCTGCCATGCTGCTCCAAGCGATCCGCCAGGGGGACCGGGCGCTCGCGGCTGCACTCGCGAGGGCGGCGGTCGACCGCTACGCCGGCATGGAGCCCGGTCGGCCGGTCGGAGGGACCTACTACCTCTACCGGACGCTTCGGAACCTCGACCTCGAAGGACTGCTCGAGCGCCTGCTCGACGAGGCGCGCAGGGAGAAGGAGCTGACGGCGTTCGAGGAGCGGCTCCTCGCCGACGAGTACCGCGTGCGCATCGCCACGCTCCGCAAAGCCATCGAAGCCGAGATCAGGCGCCTTCTCGTGGCCGACCGCGGGGCGCAGGCGCTCGCGAGGTCGGTTCGGCGCTCGCTTCCAGAGGACGTCGACGTCATGCATGCGAGCCGCGAGGAGCTCGCGACCCTTCAGCGCATGCTCCACCCGCTGTCCCGGAAGCTCGCAGTCAGGCTCGGGAGGAAGCGGCGGCACCGGCGTCGTGGACCGCTCGACTTCCGCGCGACGGTCCGCCGGTCGCTCTCGACGGGTGGCGTGCCGGTCGAGCCGCGTTTCCGCCACCCGCGGCCCTCCAAGCCCGAGATCTTCGTGATCGCAGACGTCTCCGGGTCGGTCGCCTCCTTTGCCCGCTTCACGTTGCAGCTCGTCTACGCGATCAGCACGCAGTTCTCGAAGGTCCGCAGCTTCGTGTTCGTGGACGGGATCGACGAGGTGACGCACGTCTTCGACTATGCCGACGACCCCTCGGTCGCTGTGCGCCGGATCACCGCCGAAGCCGACGTCGTGTGGCTGGACGGGCATTCCGACTACGGGCACGCGCTCGAGGAGTTCGACCGCAGGTGGGGTGACGAGGTCACCTCGCGCGTGACGGTGCTGGTGCTCGGTGACGCCCGGAACAACTACCACGCGTCGGGCGCCCGGGTCCTCGAGGAGCTCCGGCGCAGGGCGCGACACGTCTACTGGCTGAACCCCGAGCCACGCCAGTACTGGGGATCAGGCGACTCGATCGTGGACGAGTACGCCGTCCACTGCGACAAGGTCGTCGAGTGCCGTACCCTGCGCCAGCTCGAACGGTTCGTCTCCGACCTCGTGTAACGCGGCCGTTCGACACGCGGGCGGCCTCACCCTGGCTTCCTGGCGCGCTCTCCCGGATGCAGCCCGCATCGGGCGCACGATGTCAGGACCGCAGG
The DNA here is from genome assembly GCA_021823365.1 of Actinomycetes bacterium. Next base: position 7,346 of record JAKAOD010000018.1, read on the forward strand.
AGCTCCGCGACGTCGAACGCGAGATCGAGGGACTGCCGTGCGTTCAGACGCGGATCGCACATCGTGGTGTAACGCTGGTCGAGGTCATCCTCCACGATCGCTTCCGCGCCGCCGAGGCACTCGGTGACATCGTCGCCGGTGAGCTCCACGTGCACGCCGCCGGGCCACGAGCCCATCGAGCGGTGCACGCGGAACCATTCGCGCAGCTCCGACACGATGTCTTCGAAGCGCCTGGTCTTCCGGCCGTTCTCGCTGGTGAACGTGTTGCCGTGCATCGGGTCGCACGCCCAGACGACGGGGTGGCCCGCCTCCCGAACGGCGTCGATCAACGGTGGCAGCGCGTCTGCGACCCCGTGCATCCCCACCCGGGTGATCAACGTCAACCGCCCCGGCGTGCGTTCGGGGTCCAGCCGCGCGCACAGGGCGAGCACCTCGTCGGGGGTCACGGAAGGGCCGAGCTTCACCCCTACTGGGTTGATCACCCCCGACACGAACTCGACGTGGGCCCCGTCGATCTGACGCGTCCGTTCCCCGACCCACAAGAAGTGACCGGACGTGTCGACCCAGTCGCCGGTGAGCGAGTCCCGGCGCGTGAGGGCCTCCTCGTAATGGAGGATGAGCGCTTCGTGGCTGGTCCAGAAATCGGTCGCGTGCAGGCCCTCTTCGGCGACGAGGTCGATGCCGCACGCGGCCATGAACCGCAGCGCACGGTCGATCTCGGACGCGATCTGCTCGTAGCGGCGCCCTTCGGCCGAGGAGGCGACGAACTCCTGGTTCCACCCGTGGACGTGCGAGAGGTCCGCGAAACCGCCCTTCGTGAACGCGCGCAGCAGGTTCAGCGTGGCCGCCGCCTGGTGGTAGGCGGCCACGAGGCGGCCGGGGTCGGGGCGACGTGCAGAGGAGTCGAACGCCTCGTCGTTGACCATGTGCCCCCGGAACGCCTCCAGCTCGATCCCGCCGACTCGCTCGACTGGGGACGTCCGGGGCTTCGCGAACTGACCGGCGATGCGCCCGACCTTGACCACCGGCACGCCGGCGGCATAGGTGAGGGTCACCGCCATCTGCAGGATCACCTTGAGCTTGTCCCTGATCGCGTCCGCACTGAACTCCCGGAACGACTCGGCGCAGTCGCCCGCCTGGAGCAGGAAGGCCTCGCCTCTCGAGACCGCAGCCAGCGCGGAGGTGAGGCGGCGGGCTTCGCTGGCGATGACCAGCGGGGGCAGCGCGGCAAGGGTCGCCTCCGCCTCCTTCAGCGCCTCGGCGTCCGGCCAGTCGGGCTGCTGCGCGGCCGGCAGCTGCCGCCAGGAGCTGGTGCGCCATTCCCCTTGGGATCCCCTCGCCCGCATCGTCTGCATGGGCACAGCGTAGGTCCCTCGCGAGGGGGTGCTCGCGTGTCTACGCTGCACGGATACCCCGTCAGTCACGTGCTCAGGGCGCGTTCGCGCCGACCGGGGGCCGGCCGCGGTCCCGCCCCGAGCGCGTCGGCCTGCTCGGAGGCACGTTCGACCCCCCGCACTGCGGGCACGTCGCCGTCGTCACCTCGTGCGTGCGGGCCCTGGACCTGGACCGGGTCCTCCTCGTCGTCGCGAACGAGCCGTGGCAGAAGGTCCCGCTGCGGTCGGTCACCCCCGCCGAGGACCGCTTCGCCATGGTCCAGGCCATGGCGCCGCTGGTGCCAGCTGCGGAGCCGTCGAGGATCGAGATCGATCGCGGCGGGCCCAGCTACACGGCGGACACGGTGGACCAGCTCAGATCCGATGCGGCTCGACGAGGCGCGAGCCTCGACCTCTACCTCATCGTCGGATCGGACCTCGTCGACGGCCTCGGCACCTGGCGGCGTGTCGAGGACCTCCGTGCTTCGGTCACCCTGGCGGTGGTGGCGCGCCCGCGCAGCGCCGCTCTGCTCCCCCCCGGCTGGAAGGCGGTCTACGTGGCCGACGACACGGTGGACGTGTCGAGCTCGGAGGTGCGTGAGCGACTGGAGCAAGGACTGCCGGTCGAAGACCTGGTGCCGCCGGAGGTGATCCGTTGCATCCGCTCGCGCGGTCTGTACGCTGTCAATAGATGAGAGGGTCGGCCATGGGCACAGGCGAGGTGCTGGTCGCGTCGCAGGTGTCCGGGGCAGGTGGCGAGGAGCGACCGTCGCCGGACCGCCGCATGATCCGCCACGACCGACGCAAGGCGCGTCGCCTGCAGCTCTTGTACGCCCTCGGAGGCATCGCCGTGCTCGTGGCGTTCTTCGTCGCGACCGTCGTCGTCGTGGACATGGTCCGTTGACCCTCCCCGGGGCGGCGCTCGTCGCCGCAGCGGCGGCCGACGAGAAGCTGGGCAACGACACCGTCGTGCTCGCGATGGAAGAGGCGCTCGGTGTCGTGGACGCGTTCGTCGTGACGAGCGGGCGGAACGTGCGTCAGGTGCGCACCCTCGTCGAGGAGGTCGAGCATCAGGTGAAGGCTCGAAACGGGCGTTCTCCACTCAGCGTCGAGGGGCTGCGGGACGCCGGCTGGGTGCTGATGGACTACGGCGATTTCGTCGTCCACGTCTTCTTGGAGGACGTCCGCTCCTTCTACGACCTCGAGCACCTCTGGATCGCCGCGCCGCGGGTGCGCTGGCGGGCGGAGGCGACGGGCTGAGGCGGCGCGGGCGCGGAGGCGACGCGCCGGCGCGGCGCCACCTTCCTGCCCTCGGTCGACGCTTCGCCGTCAGGGGGTCGTGGTCGTCGTCGGCGTCGTGGTTGTGAGGAGCGAGGCGTACTGCGACTCGTGCACGGCGATCGTCGTGGCCAGCGCGCCGGACTCCACCGGCACTTCGATGGGCCCACCTTCGATCTCGAAGGTCACCGCGGTGCCGGGCATGACCGAGTTCACCGTGTAGACGACCTGCGCGACGCCCAAGACCTCCTGAGTGCCCGACAGTGTGAAGAAGTGTGTGTTGAAGTCGAGCGTCGCCGACTTCTTGGCGGATGTCACGCTCGCGGAAAGGAGCCGGATGCCGGCACCGAGCGCGGTCCGGATCTGGAGCGCCTGCTCTGCCGTCGTCGGGCCGGACAGGAGGGAGTGGATGATCGTCGCGAGCGTGGCGTCGCGGGGAACCACGCGGCCAGCCGGCTTGAGGCGCCCGCCGGCCGTCACGAAATAGACGTCGATCGGGATGCAGCCGCTCTTTGTGCACGGGCTGATCGTCGGCTGGGTGTGAGGGAGGCTGATGTGGGTGCCGCGTGTGGAGATGGGGCTGGCCGTGCGCTGCGTCGGGATGCCGCACGCGCTGAGCCCGAGCCCGCCCGCGACGAGCGCGACGAGCACGGCGAGCGTGCTGCGCGTTCGAAAGGTGCGCCTCACCGTGCGCCGTTCCCGTCTGCGAGCTCGTCGTCGTCGGGCTCGGCAGGTTGGCCGGGGAGCTCGATCGTGAACCGCGCGCCGCCGCCCTCGGCCTCCTCTGCCCACACCTTGCCCCCGTGGAGCCGGACGTGCTCGGCGACGAGGGCGAGACCGAGCCCGGTGCCCGTGCCCGCTCCGCGCTGGAAGGCCGCGTTCCCACGGTAGAAACGCTCGAAGACCTTCGTCCGCTCGGTGGGCGGGAGCCCGGGACCGCTGTCTTCGACCGAGACCCGCACCGAATGGCCCCGGCTGCCGCTGCCGTTGCCCGGCGTCACGCGCACCGCCGTGGCGCCGCCCCCGTACAGCGAAGCGTTCTCGAGAAGGTTCGACATGACCCGTTCGAACCGACGCTTGTCCACCCAGAGGTGGGTGCCGCTCACCGCTGGGTCGACCTCCACCGTCGGAGGCGGGGTGTCGATCGGCAGCGAGCGGTGGACAGCGGCGACGGCACGTCGGACGAGCTCGGCGGGGTCGACCTCCTCGAGCGAGATCTCGGCCGAGCCGGTGTCCGACCGCGAGATCTCGAGGAGGTCGCCGACCATCCGCTGGAACCTCCTGACGTCGGCGGAGAGGAGCTCCAAGGCGCGCCGCGCGGGCGGGCTCAGCGACTCCACCTGGCCCTCGAGCACCCCGAGGCTCGCGGCCACCGTGGTGAGGGGGGAACGCAGCTCGTGGCTCACGTCGGAGGTGAAGCGCGCCTCTCGCTCGATGCGCTCCTGGAGCTGGTCGACCATCCTGTTGAACGAGCTCGTGAGCGCGGCGAGGTCCGGGTCGCCTCCCGTCGAGCCGAGCCGCGTGTCGAGCTCACCACCCGCGATGGCGACCGCCGCACGCGACACGCCGGTCAGCGGCCGGAGCGAGCGGCCGCTCGCCCACCTGCCGAGCGCAGCCCCGAGCGCGGTGGTCACGATGCCGGCGACGAAGAGGCCGAGCGCGAAGACGTTCAAGGTGTGGGCGAGGTCCCCGACGTCGAAGACCTCGAAGTACGCGCCGTGGATCGACTTGATCGGGATGCCGATCGCGATCTGCGGGCTGCCGTGGAGGGTGTAGGTCTGCGAGGCTGCGGTCGAGTGGTCGATGACCATCGAGCGCAACGAGACCGGGATGTCGTCCTGTGTCACGTCGAATGTCCGCTCGTACCATGTCCCGCGTTCTTCGAGGAGCGAGTGCGAGTTCGGTGTGGTGACCTTTGTGAGGGTCTGGACGATTGTGGCTGTCGCGGCGACGCGCTGAGCCACGGTTGTGGCGTTCTCGAACGCGAGGCGGAAGTCTGCGCTGTCGCTGTCGCTGACGAGGACGTGGCGAGTCGTGACGTAGCTCAGCGCGCCCATGCTCGCCGACAGCAAGAGCCCGCCGAGGGCGAACATCACCGTGACCCGTGCCCTCAGTCCGAGGCGGGTCCACAGGGGGGCGGAACGCGCCTTGCGGCGGAGCTCAGGGCACAAGCTTGTAGCCCATGCCCCGGACGGTGAGGATGTGGCGGGGGAAGGCAGGGTCGGGCTCGACCTTCGTCCGGAGCCGGCGGATGTGGACGTCGACGAGGCGCCCGTCGCCGAAGTAGTCGTAGCCCCAGACCCGGTCGAGGAGCTGCTCGCGGCTGAGCACCTTGTTCGGGCTGGACGCGAGCTCGCACAGGAGCCGGAACTCGGTCTTCGTACAGTGGACCTCGGTGCCGTCCTTGTGCCGCAGCGCGCCTTCTTCGGGGACGAGCTCGAGGTCGCCGAACGCGAGCACAGTCGGTTCGTCGTCGACGGGCCGCACTCGCCGGAGGAGCGCGCGGATCCGCGCGCCCAGCTCCTTGGTCACGAACGGCTTGGTCACGTAGTCGTCTGCCCCCGCCTCGAGCCCCGCCACCACGTCGTGGGTGTCGGACCGGGCGGTGACGATGATGATCGGCACCGCGCTCTGGCGCCGAAGCGCTCGACAGGCCTCGAAGCCGTCCATGCCCGGGAGCATGAGGTCGATGAGGGCCACGTCGGCGGGATGGCCGGAGAAATGCTCCAGCCCCTCCTCTCCGCTGGCTGCCTCGTCGACCTCGTAGCCCTCGCCCTCGAGAGCGAGGCGCATGGAGGACCGGATGCGCTCGTCGTCCTCGACGACCAGGATGCGGCTTGCCATGCCCGCCAGGTTACGACTTGTTCCCGGGGTCATGGGCCCGATGGCGGGTTGGTCGGCGATACCGTGGTGGCGTGGGTGCGGGGGGCCGCAGGTTGAAGGAATCAGCTGGTCCCGGCAGAGGGGAGCGGACGCCCGCGAGCGTCGCTGCCCGCTGGCAGCTGGGGGAGTTCGGCGGCTGGCTGCTGAGCCGGTCCGACGCGACGCGTCGCGCGTACCTCGGCGACCTGGAGGCCTTCTGCGAGTGGGCCGGCCGCGCCGGATGTGCCGGGCCGACGGACGTCGATCGGGTCCTCCTGCGGCGGTACCTCGCCTACCTCGCGACCCGTGGGTACGCACGGGCGAGCGTCGCCCGGAAGGCTGCGGCTCTTCGCGCGTACTTCGCCTGGGGCCGCCGTCGTGGGCTCGTCCACGAGGACCCGTCGAGGCGGCTGGGGTCTCCGTCAGGCGCCGGCCGGCTGCCCAACGTCCTGTCGCTGAGCGAGCTCGAGATCCTGCTGGAGGGAAACGGGCCGACGGGCGCTGGGCGAGGAGCGGGGGTTGGCCGCCGTGCTGCGCAGCGGGCGGGCCGCGCCGCCGCGTACGCCCTGCGCGACGATGCGGTGCTCGAGCTGCTGTACGCAGCGGGGATCCGGGTGTCCGAGCTGTGCGGGCTCGACCGGGCCGGTGTGGACCTCGTCGCCCGCACGGTGACCGTGATGGGCAAGGGCGCCAAGGAGCGCCGTCTCCCGGTGCACGCCCGGTGCGCAGACGCGCTCTCGAGGTGGCTCGAAGAGGGCCGCTCGGTCGTGGCAGGTCCGGACAGCCCATCGGATGCGGTCTTCTTGAACCGCCGCGCCCAGCGGCTCGGGCCACGAGACGTCCGCCGCATCGTCGACCGCCGCTCACCCGTGCCCACGCACCCGCACGCGCTGCGCCACTCGATGGCGACCCACCTCCTCGACGGGGGTGCCGATCTCCGCGTCGTCCAGGAGCTGCTCGGCCATGCGAGCCTGCGGACGACTCAGATCTACACCCACGTGAGCCGGGAGCGAGTGGTCGAGGTCTTCGAGCGGGCCCATCCTCGGGCCTGACCTCCACCCGCCTGCCCGGAAGCGGGCGCCGCGTTGGCGGCGCGGCCGGCGACTCGGGCACGGGTGGGCACGGGTGGCCAGGGAGGTGGCCCAGCGGGTATCCTTTTCGTTGCCCGCCGCTCCGGCGGGCTCCGTACGAGCAATCGATCCCGCACCCGAGCGCGTTCCACGGTCGCCCCGAAGGGGTGCTGCGCACGGGGAAGTCCAACCGACTGGAGGAAGACCTGCATGGCCGTCGTCACGATGCGGCAGTTGCTGAGCGCTGGAGTCCACTTCGGCCATCAGACGCGTCGCTGGAATCCCAAGATGCGCCGCTACATCCTCGGCGAGCGCAACGGCATCTACCTCGTCGACCTCCACAAGTCGCTCGTCGGGATCGAGGTCGCGTACGGCTTCGTACGCGACCTCGTCGCCGGTGGCGGCCACATCCTGTTCGTCGGGACCAAGAAGCAGGCGCAGGGTCCGATCGCCGACTTCGCGACGGCCTGCGGGATGCCCTACGTGAACCAGCGCTGGCTCGGCGGCATGCTGACGAACTTCGCCACGGTCTCGTCCCGCGTGAAGCGGATGCAGGACCTGCGCACGATGCAGGCCGCCGGCGACTTCGACGGGATGCCCAAGAGGGAGGCGCTCCGCCACGTGCGCGAGCTGGAGAAGCTCACGAGGAACCTCGGCGGCATCAGCGGTCTCGACCGGCTGCCCGACGCCATCTTCGTCGTCGACACGAAGAAGGAGCACATCGCCGTCACGGAGGCCAACAAGCTGCGGTTGCCGGTCGTGGCCGTCGTCGACACCAACTGCGACCCGGACGTCATCGACTACGTGATCCCGGGGAACGACGATGCGATCCGGTCGGCGTCTCTCATGTGCCGCGTCGTCGCCGACGCTGTCGCAGAGGGACGGTGGATCGCGTCGCACCGGCCCGCACCGTCGCGCCCAGAATCCAACGGCGGCGCTCCCTCGGCACCGTCGCCGCCGCGCCCGCGTCCGCGGGCGAACGTCGACGCCTCGCATCCCGCTCCGCCGCTCGAGACACCTCTCGAGCACGCGCACGCGCCTACCCCCGCCGACGTGGTGGCGGTGTCCTCGCCGCTCTCTCCCGACCCGCACGCGCAGGGGGACCTGGCGTCGCC
>JAKAOD010000427.1 GCA_021823365.1 Actinomycetes bacterium
CCTGGCGGTCGCCGTGCTCTCGGACCGACCCGGTGCCCCGTCAGCACCCTGGCGCGGGCTCGGCTACAATCGATTCCAAACCTAGGGCGCGCGCGCCGGGCTGTCAAACGTCGCGCCCGTCGGCCCCCGCCGTCAGTCCAGCCGGTACAGCTTCGGACCTTCCGGGCTGCAATATCTGGGTATCTGGGTCTGACAAGGCGTCGATGGTGACCGGACACGTCTTGAATGTGGATGGAGGGCATACCGCGAGATGAGCTGGGAAATTGGTGCAGGTCTCGAAGGACGCGGCGTCATTGTCACAGGAGCTGTCGGCGGTATCGGACGCGCCGTGGCGAAAGCCTTCGCCGCCGCCGGTGCGCGGGTCATGGCGGCTGACCTCAGCGCGGATCAGCTCGAGGGCCTGGTCTCAGAGCTCGAGGGGTCGGGACACACCTTTCAGGCGTTGGATCTCTCCGATCCCGCGGCACCTGACCGGCTGATCTCCGCGACGCGCGAGCGCATTGGAGACTTTTGGGCATTGGTGCACCTCGCTGCGGTGCTCCGGCGACAGGCGCAGCTGTCCGACGTGACTGAGAAGGACTGGGACCTGCAGGTGGACACGAACCTGAAGGCCACGTTTTTCCTCTGCCGCGCGGCGGCGCAGGCGATGGTCGACGACGGCCGGGGAGGTCGCGTGATCACCTTCACCTCCCAGGGATGGTGGACGGGCGGGTACGGGGGCTCGGTCGTCTACAACACGACGAAGGGCGGCATCGTCACGATGACCCGGGGCTTTGCCCGCACCTACGGACCCCACGGGATCACGGTCAACTCCGTCGCCCCCGGGCAGGTGCGCACGCCGATGCTGCTGACCGGGCTCGACGACAAGGTGCTCGAGAGCATGACCCTCGCGACGCCGCTCGGACGCATTGCCGAGCCCGAGGAGATCGCCGGTGTCCCCGTCTTTCTCGCCAGCCGCCACGCCCAGTTCATCACCGGGGCCACGATCAACATCACCGGAGGCTTCCTCATGTACTGACTGGGAGAGCACGTACTGACTGGGAGAGCACGGCGAGCGCCGACCGTGACCGTCGTCCTTGACGTGCCGACCACCGCTCGCTAGGTTGAAACCGATTCCGGAATCGATATCACGAGGGGGCGCAGTGCAACTCCGCATCCGTGCGATCGAGACCGTCCCAGTGCGGGTGACGCTCGAGAAGCTCTATCGGGGCAGCCACTACAAGATGCCGCGACGCTGCACGATCATCACGCGCGTTCACACCGAGGAGGGAATCGTCGGCGAGTGCTACAACGCGGATGCCGACGAGGAGCAGCCGACCGTCATGGGCATCATCAAGGACGAGCTCACGCCGCTCGTCGTGGGCAAGGATGCCGTCGCCGTCGAGGACTGCTGGGAGGCGATGCGGAAGATCACCTTCGACCAGCTCCGTGACCGGCGATTCGCCATGCAGGCGATCGCGTGCGTCGACTCGGCGATCTGGGACGCGATCGGCAAGGCTCTCGGGCTGCCGCTCTTCCGTCTGTGGGGTGGCTTCCGGCCGTCGCTTCCGATGATCGGAATCGGGGGCTACTACACCGACGATCCGGCCACTCTCGAGGAGGAGGTCAGCTTCTTCTCCGAGAACGGCTTCGTCGGGATGAAGTTCAAGATCGGTGGTGCCTCGCCCGCGGAGGATGCCGAGAGGCTCCGCAGGGCGGTGAAGACCGCGCGATCCGGCTTTCGCTTCCTCGTCGACGCCAATCAGGCATGGACGGTGGCCGAAGCGGTGGAGTTCGTCAACCGCACGCGGGACTTCGTCGATCTGCGCTGGTTCGAGGAGCCCTGCCAGTGGCCGGACGACCGACGCTCGATGCGCGACGTTCGCTTCAAGACCGGCGTTCCGGTCGCGGCCGGCCAGATGGAGATCACCCGGGCCGGGATGCGCGACCTCATGGCCGACGGTGCGATCGATGTGTCGAACTACGACGCCTCCTGGGGCGGTGGGCCGACCGAGTGGCGGCGCGTCGCGCAGATGGCGATGAGCTTCGGGATCGAGATGGGGCATCATGAGGAAGCGCAGGTGGCGAGCCACCTGCTCGCCTCGGTCCCCCACGGGACCTTCGTCGAAGCCTTCCATCCGACGCGGGACCCGATCTTCTGGAGGATGCTGGGCAACCGGCCCGAGCTGGTCGACGGGCACTTCACCCTCCCTGCCGGCGCGGGGTACGGCTGGGAGCTTGACGGGGACTTCGTCGACGAGTTCCGTGCAGACAGATAGCGGGAGGTCCACGCCGTGAAGGGATGCACGTGAGCGCTCCGGCCCGACCGCTCGAGGATGTCCGAGTGCTCGCCCTTGAGCAGTACGGGGCGGGGCCATTCGCAACGGCCCAACTCGTCGAGCTTGGTGCCGACGTGATCAAGATCGAGGACCCGAAGAGCGGGGGGGACGTCGGACGCACTGTTCCCCCGTATGCGAGCAGGGACTCGAGCCTCTTCTTCGAAGGCTTCAACCGTGCAAAGCGGAGCATCGCGCTCGACCTCGAGACCTCCGCGGGACGAGGCGTGTTCGAAAGGCTCGTGGCGCGCGCCGACGTCGTGTTCGCCAACGTCCGGGGGGACGTGCCGGACAAGCTGCGGATCCGCTACGACGATCTCCGCCATCTCAACGGGGCGGTCGTCTGCTGCTTCCTCACCTCGTACGGCATCGAGAGCAGCGAGCAGACCGCCCCCGGTTACGACTACGTGATGCAGGGACGTGCCGGGTGGATGTCGATCACCGGCGAACCGGACGGACCGCCGGTCAAGAGCGGGCTGTCGCTCGTCGACTACTCGACGGGGCTCGCCGCAGTTGCGGCGATGCTGGCCGGCGTCCATGCGGCCCGGCGGACCGGGGTCGGTGGCGACTGCGACATCGCGCTCTTCGACACCGCGATCGGCATGCTCACCTACGTCGGGACCTGGCACCTGACCGCGGGCTACCAACCGCAGAGAACGCACAATTCCGCCCATCCGTCGCTGATCCCTTTCCAGAACCTTCCGACGAGAGACGGCTGGATCGTGGTCGCGTGTGCCAAGGAGAAGTTCTGGCAGCGCCTCACCGCGGTCGTCCAGCGGCAGGACCTCGCAGGGGACGAGCGCTACAGGACGTTCTCGCGGCGCAAGGAGAACGCGAAGAGCCTGCTGCCCGAGCTCGAGCGGATCT
>JAKAOD010000428.1 GCA_021823365.1 Actinomycetes bacterium
TTCACCGCCACCGCCGTCTTCGTCTTCCCCCGAGGGAAGGCCGACCCGCCGGGTCACACGGGCATCCTTGCGTCGGGCTCCGGGCACTGACCGCTGACGAAGAGCGCGCCGCGACCGTTCGCGGCGCATGACCCCGTCGTCGCTCGCACCCCTCAGGCGGAGGACGCCCCGTGGACCATCACCCCGTCCGCGAAGGTCATGTCCACCCGGATCGTGCCGATCTCGTCCGCGGGCGAGGCGAAGAGGTCGCGGTCGAGGACGGCGAGGTCCGCACGCTTTCCGGCGGTGATCGAGCCGGTCTCGCCCTCGAGGTGGTTCACGTAGGCAGAACCCATGGTGAACGCCGCGACGGCCGTCTCGAGGTCGACGCGCTCTGCGGGCAGGAAGGGTTCGCCGGGAGGGCCGCCGCCGTAGAGGTGGCCGGGCGGCTCGGTCCTGTTCAGCGCGACGTGGATCTGCGCCATCACGTCGGGCGTCGACACCGGCCAGTCGCTGCCGAAGCACAGGCGCGCCCCTGAGCGGACCAGGCTGCCGAAGGGGTACTGCCACGACGACCGCTCGGGCCCGAGGAAGGGGAGCGTGAGCTCGACCATCTGCGGCTCGTTGCAGGCCCACAGCGGCTGGCCGTTCGCGACGAGCCCGTTCCTCGCGAAGCGGGCGAGGTCGTCTGGGTGCACCACCTGGATGTGCGCCGCGCAGTGCCGGTTGTCGTTGGGCCCGTTCTCCCGCCGGGCTGCCTCGACGGCGTCGAGCACCTCGCGCACGGCGCGGTCGCCGATGGCGTGGAAGTGCGCCTGGAACCCGTGCGCGTCCACGAGGGTCACGTAGCGCGTCAGCTCCTCTGGGTCGAAGAAGCTCTTGCCGCTGGTGTGGCCCGGGTGGCCCTCTGCGTCGAGGTACGGCTCGAGCATGGCGGCGGTGAAGTTCTCGCAGACGCCGTCCTGCATGAACTTGACCGTGCTCGTCGTGAACCGTGCGCAGCCGTCGGCCCGCTCCCGCAGGGAGAGCAGCGAGTCGAGCTGCCCCTCGCCGGCCCCGCGCTCCCACCACAGGGCCCCGACGACCTTGGCGGTCAGCTGCCCGCTCCCGTCGAGGGCGAGGTACGCGTCGAAGCAGTCGACGCGGGGCGGGCCCGCGCCGACGATCGCCTCCTGCCAGGCGGTGATGCCGAGGCCGTGCAGGTAGCGCTGCGCCTCGAGGATTCCCGCCGCGACCTCCGCGGCCGTGTCGGGGGGGCAGACGCGCCGCACGAGCTCCATCGCGCCCTCCTGCAGCGCGCCGAGCGGCTCACCGGCTCCGTCGCGCTCGATGCGCCCGTCTGCGGGGTCGGGCGTGCGCGCGTCGATGCCCGCGAGCTCGAGCGCTCTCGAGCTCACCCACGCCGAGTGGTGGTCCCGGCTCGGGAGGAAGACCGGTCGGTCCGGCACGACCCGGTCGAGGTCCTCCTTCGTCGGGATGCCCGAAGGGAAGACGTCCATCGCCCAGCCGCCCCCCAGGATCCACGGCGCGTCGGGGTGGCCGGCCGCGTACGCCGAGATGCATGCGAGGTAGCCCTCGCGGTCGTGCAGATGGGACAGGTCGCACCGGGAGCGCTCGAGGCCGGCCCCCGATGGATGGGCGTGCGCGTCCTGGAAGCCGGGGAGGACCGTGCGGCCACGGAGGTCGACCGTCTCGGTGCGCGGGCCGTGCAGGTCGCGCATGTCGTCGTCGCTGCCGACGGCCGCGATCAGGCCCCGTCGGATCGCGACGGCGGACGCTCGGGGCAGCGCCGGGTCCACGGTGTGCACGGCGCCGTTCACCAGCAGGAGATCTGCGTCTGCGGCGCTCATCTCGAGACGCCCGGCGTGCGATCGGAGGACATCTCTTCGACAACGTACTCCGGTTGCGCTCCGGCGTATCCACGGCTGCCACCCGGCCGCCGCGCCGGGCGCGCCCCGGGGGCCGGTAGCCTTGTGGGCCATGTCGGCGCCCAAGGTGACGGCAGTCGCCGAGTCGTCGCCGGCCGAGCGCGCCGGCCTCGACGTCGGCGACGAGCTCCTCTCGCTCAACGGAAGGCGTCCGCGCGACGTCATCGAGTACCACGCTCTCGTCGACGACGAGGTGCTGGACCTCCGCGTCCGGCGGCCGGGAGCCTCCGGCCGGCCCGGCCGCGAGCTCGAGCTCCGGGTCGCCAAGGCGGCCGGCGAGCCGCTCGGGATCGCGGTCGAGTCCGCGGTGTTCGACCGGGTCCGGACGTGCGACAACCACTGCGCCTTCTGCTTCATCCACCAGCTGCCCAAGGGGATGCGCCGGAGCCTCTACCTGAAGGACGACGACTACCGCCTGTCGTTTCTCTACGGGAACTTCACGACGCTGACCCGGTTCACCGAGCTCGACGCCGAGCGGGTGCTGGAGGAGCGGCTGGGCCCGCTCTTCGTGTCGATCCATGCCACCGACCCCGAGGTCCGGGCGCAGATGCTCCGGAACCCGAAGGGCGCGACGAGCCTCCGGTGGCTCCGGGTCCTCCTCGACGGGGGGATCGAGGTCCACGGGCAGGTGGTCGTGTGCCCCGGGGTGAACGACGGGGCGGTCCTCCAGGACACCCTGGTCACCGTGCTCGACCGCTACCCGAAGCTCGCGACGCTGGGCGTCGTGCCTCTGGGGCTCTCGCGCTACTCGCACGAGCCCGAGATGCGCGAGCACACCGTCGCCGAGGCCCGCGCCGTGTGCGACACGGTGGCCGAGTGGCAGGAGACCTACCTCGGCGTGCTGGGCCGGCGCCTCGCCTACGCCGCCGACGAGTACTACCTGCTGGCCGGGCTCGACTTCCCCCCGGCCGCGGCCTACGACGGCTTCCCCCAGCACGAGAACGGGATCGGGATGGCCCGGGCCTTCGAGCGTGCGTTCCGCGGAGACGACGGCGCCGCGCATGGGGCCCGCCCAGGCTTCTTCGCCTGGGTGGAGGGCGCACCGGCTGCCGGGTACCGGGCGCCCCGCCACGCGGCCCAGCCCGGCCCCGCACGTGAGCAGGATCGGCGTCCCACGGCGGTGCTCACGGGCGCCTATGGCGCCCGGGTGCTCGCTCCGCTCGTGGCGGGCCTGGCCGGCGTCCGGGTCCTCCCGGTCGTGAACGACTTCTTCGGCGGCAACATCGCCGTCGCCGGGCTGCTCACCGGTCACGACCTCATCCGTGCGCTCGA
>JAKAOD010000429.1 GCA_021823365.1 Actinomycetes bacterium
ATGCGCACGCCGCACGCCGGGCCAGGCCGGCCCGCCTCGCTCGTGCTCGTCCCGACTCGCGAGCTCGCCGTCCAGGTCACCTCCGTGCTCGCGCCGCTCGCGTCGTCGGTCGACCGCCGCATCGGCGCCGTCTACGGCGGCGCCCACCTCGATCGCCAGGTGCGCCGGCTCGAGCGTGGGCTCGACGTCGTCGTCGCCACTCCCGGTCGGCTCATCGACGTCGTCGACCGCGGCGCCGCCGACCTCGCGGGAATCGGGACGCTCGTCGTCGACGAGGCCGACCGGATGGCGGACATGGGATTCATGCCTCAGGTCGAGTGGCTCTTGCGCCACATGCCGGACAGGCGCCAGACGCTCCTGTTCTCGGCGACTCTCGATTCGGCCGTCGACCGGCTCGTCCGCCGTCACCTCGCCGACCCCGTCTTCCACGAGGTCCGATCGCGTCAGGTGACCGTCGACCAGATGGAGCACCTGTTCCTCAAGGTCCACCAGCTCGACAAGGCCCGGGTGGCGGCGGCGGTCGCCGAGGGATCGGGCAAGGCGCTCGTCTTCGTCCGCACGAAGCGCGGCGCCGACCGGCTCTCGTCGGAGCTCCGGCAGCTCGGCACGAGCGTCGCCGCGATCCACGGCGACCTCCGCCAGGGGATGAGGGAGCGCGCCCTCGCCGAGTTCGCCGTCGGCAAGGTCGGCGTCCTCGTCGCCACCGACGTCGCGGCACGCGGGCTCGACATCGAGGGCGTCGACGTCGTCGTCCACTACGACCCGGCGGAGGACCCCAAGGCGTACCTGCACCGCTCCGGGCGGACGGCCCGCGCCGGGGAGAGCGGGGTCGCGGTGACCCTTGCGCTGTGGAACGAGGAGCTGGCCGTCGAGCAGCTCCAGCGCCGGCTCGGCCTCGCACGCGGGGTCGTCGAGGTGTTCTCGAACGACCCCCGGCTCCGCGATCTTTCGGGGTGGCTCGCGGACCGGAGCGCCGCCGTGAGCACCGCGCCGTGAGCGGCGCGGAGGCTCGTGCCGGGTCACGGCTCTACTTCCGCCAGCTCCTCTCCGGGCGGGATTTCGCGCGAGCAGACGCCGTCGCGAGCCAGATGGCCAACTTCGCCTATGTGATCGGGGACCAGGCACGCGGCGAGGCCTTCCTCGTCGATCCGGCGTACGCCCCGGGCGAGCTCGTGGAGCTCGTCGCGGAGGACAGCATGCGTGTCGCCGGCGTCCTTCTCACCCACTATCACGCCGACCACGCCGGCGGCTCTCTCTTCGGCACCGCGGTCGCCGGCGTCGCTCGGCTCCTCGAGCTGGTGACGGTGCCGGTCCACGTCCAGCGCTCCGAGGTCCCCTGGGTCGAGGCGACCACCGGGCTCGGTGCGGGCGAGCTCGTCGCCCACCTCCCCGGCGACGTCCTCGAGCTCGGGGGGCTCCGCTTGGAGCTCATCCACACGCCGGGGCACACTCCCGGCAGCCAGTGCGTGCTCGTGGAGGAACGGCTCGTCACGGGCGACACCCTGTTCCTCGAGGGGTGCGGGCGCACGGACCTCCCGGGAGGAGATGCCGGCGCGCTGTACGAGAGCATCGTCCAGCGGATCGGCGCGCTGCCCGACCGGACGCTGGTCCTCCCGGGCCACGCCTACTCGCCGGCGCCGAGCGCGAAGCTCGGTGCGCTCCGTTCGGCGAACCCTGTCCTCGTGCCGGCGGCGCGGGCCGACTGGCTCGCCGCCTTCAGCTGATCGCCCGCAGGCCGCAGGCATCGGGAGCTCAGCGCGCCGGATGCCTGCGGAGCCCGGACTCGATCCGGGAGAGGACCGCCTCGAGCACCGGGCGAGGCGCCGCGAAGTTGAGACGCACGTGGCCGCGCCCGGCCGGGCCGAACTCGGGGCCCGGCGAGAGGGCGACGCCTGCGTGCTCCCTCAGCCATGCCGCCGGGTCGTCGCCGAGCCCCGTGGCGGAGAGGTCGAGCCACGCGAGGTAGGTCGCCTCTGGAGGGAAGTGCCGCACCCCGCCGAGGTGCTCTCGGACGAACGTGGCGACGAGCTCGCGGTTGGCGGCGAGCTTCGCGGTCACGGCCTCGAGCCAGGCACTGCCATGCTCCCAGGCGGCGACCGCCGCCAGCATCCCGGGGACGGACACGCCCCCCCGCGCGTGGGCGGGGAAGCGCTCGAAGCCCTCCTTCAGCCGGGTCGACCCGAACGCCGCGAGGGCGCAGCGGAGGCCGGCGACGTTGAACGCCTTGCTCGCCGAGAAGAAGGACACGCAGCGCGAAGCCACATCTGCCGAGCGCCCCGCCATCGGCAGGTGGACGGCGCCGGGAAGGGTGAGGTCGGCGTGGATCTCGTCGGAGAGCACGAGCAGGTCCTCCTCGCACGCCAGCCCCGCCAGGAAGTCGAGCTCGTCCGGATCGAGGCAGCGCCCGGTCGGATTGTGCGGGTTGCAGATCAGGAGGCAGCGAACCTTCTCTCGGCGAACCGCCGTCGCCAGCGCGTCCCGGTCGAGCTCGTAACGGAAGTCCGCCGCCCGCATGTCGCTGGTGACCGCCCGCCGCCCGGTCTCCTCGACGGCGGCGAAGAACGGCGGGTACGCCGGGGTGAGGAAGGCGACGCCGTCGCCCGGCTCGGTGAGGGTCAACAGCGCGAGGTAGATCGCCTGGACGACGTCGGACACAACCACGAGCTGCGCCGGGTCGGCCTCGAACCGGTAGCGCGCCCTCGCCCACGAGGAGAAGGTCGTCCGGACGGCCGTATCCAGCGAAGGATCAGGGTAGCCGAGGTCGTCCTCGTCGAGCGCTTCCCTGATCGCCCCCGTCACTTCCGGGGCAAGTGGGAAGTCCATGTCGGCCACCCATGCGGCAAGGGTGCCCGTACCGTCGCGGTGCCACTTCACGCCGCGCCGGCGCTGCAGGGTAGCGGCGCCGTAGCGCTCCAGGTCGAAGTCACCGCTCAGCACCTCGCCCTGCTCCTCCATCAAAGACGGTCCGGTCGGCTCGCGCGCCGACAGCCCGGGGCTCCCTCGGCCGTGGCATACGGTACGCCGACGGCGGCGAAGGCTCCGGGCGACCGTCGGGCTCGGACGCGGGCTCTGTACCGGCCAACCTCCCCCATGGCGCCGCGGCCCGCGCGCGCGACTCCCTGCGGCCCCGCCTCACCTGGCCGTCGCCGCGTCGAGCATCGCCAGCCAC
>JAKAOD010000430.1 GCA_021823365.1 Actinomycetes bacterium
GGTCAGCGACGCGGTCGGCGGCGCGGTCGGTTGCGCCGTCAATGACGCGGTCGGCGACGCGGTCGACGGCGCGGTCGGTTGCGCCGTCGGCGGGGACGACGCGCGACCGCCCGCTGCACCGGCTCCCGCTCGACTCGGACGTCGTCGAGCTGCTGACGGTCGGCATCGACGTCGGGTCCGCAACGTTCCATCTGACCGTGTCGCGGGTCGTGCTCGAGCGCAGGGCTCAGGAGCTCTCGACCAGCTACGACGTCGTCGCGCGCGAGGTCCTCGTCTCCTCGCCCGTCTCCTTCACCCCGTACCTCGACTCGGGCGAGATCGACGCGGCGGCGGTCGGTGAGGCAGTCCAGCGCTCCTACGCACAGGGGGGCGTGGACCCAGAGGAGATCGACACCGGGGTGGTGCTCCTCACGGGTGCAGCCCTCCTCCGGCGCAACGCCCGGGCGCTGGCCGAGCGGCTGGCGGGAGCGACGGGGAGGTTCGTCTGCGCGGCCGCCGGGCACCACTTCGAGGCCGTGCTGGCCGCCCACGGCTCGGGCGCGGTCGCCCGGTCGAAGGAGACGCCCGACCCGATCGTCGCCCTGGACATCGGGGGCGCGACGACCAAGCTGGCCCTGGTCTCGCGCGGCGAGGTGCGGGCGACGGCGGCTCTCGGGGTCGGCAGCCGGCTCCTCGCATGGGACCCGGAGCGCCGGCTCGTGCGGGTGGAAGAAGCCATCGTGGCCCTCGCCAGGTCCGTCGGCGTCGCAGCCGAGCTCGGGCACGTGATCGACCCGGCGCAGGTCGACGCCGTCTGCGACCGGATGGCGCTCGCCGTCGTCGCCCAGATCGACCCTCGGGTCGAGGCAGCCGGCGCGCCGACGATGCTCTTGACCGACCCCTTCGCCCCTCCTGACAGTTCCTTCGAGATCGTGGCGTCGGGAGGTGTGGCGGAGTACTTGGTCCGTGCCGTCGACGGTGGCGTCGACGGTGCCGCCACCGGCGCCGGTCCTGGCGCCGACGACCTGGGAGACCTCGGGCCCCACCTTGCCCGCGCGCTCCGATCACGGCTCGAGGCTGCCGGGCTCGGAGACCGGCTGCGTGCCGGCGACCAGCGGATCAGGGCGACGGTGATCGGCGCGTCCCAGTTCTCGGCCCAGGTGAGCGGCTCGACGATCGCGGTGGACGCGGCGGCGCTGCCGCTTCACCAGGTGCCGGTCGTCCGGCCCGCGCTCGACCTCGCAGCAGCGCACGTCGACCCGGGCGCGGTGGCTGCGGCGATGGCGGCGGCGCTGCACCGCCGGTTCCCGGCGCAGGACGTTCCCCGCACGCTCGCCGTGTCGCTGCGCTGGCGCGGGGACCCGGCCCATCCCCGCTTGCGCGCGGTGGCTGCCGGGCTCGTCGCCGGTCGAGCGGCAGCGGGGGTGGAGCAGCTCGTCGTCGCGATCGACACCGACGTGGCCTCCTCTCTCGGCCGCATCATGACCACAGAGCTCGGGGTCGACCCGGCTGCCGCGCTCTGCCTCGACAACCTCGACCTCGCCGAATTCGACCACGTGGACATCGGCCTGCCGGTCGGGCCGGCGGGCGTGGTCCCGGTCGTGGTGAAGTCGTTCCTCTTCGGCACGGCCGAACCCCTACCTCCGGCGCCCATGGCCGAGAGTCAAGGAGAGCTCACGTGAACCGGACAGAGACCGAGTCGGCTGTCCTCGAAGCTGCTGCGGCGGGGAAGCTTCTGAAGAGGCCCTATCTCGACTGGGCGAGGGAGCAGGGGGTCCCGGTCGTCGAGGACTTCGCCGTCGACCTGCTCACCGTCGAGACCGAGCCGTGGGACCGGCTCGGCGCGCCTGCCGCGTTCGTGCACCTCATCGGACGCGGCGACTGGGCGAACGTCGTCGTGGCCGTGCTCCCGCCGGGCGGCGCCACCGATCCCCAGCGCCACCTCTACGAAGAGGTCGTCTACGTCTTGGCCGGCCACGGCAACACCGTGGTGCGCGACCCGGCGGGAGGCGAGCACAGCTTCGAGTGGGGCCCGCGCAGCCTCTTCGGTCTCCCCATGAACGCGCCGTACCGGCACTTCAACGCGGCTGGCGGCGAGGAGGCCCGTCTCGCCTCGGTCACCAGCCTGCCGCTGGTGCTGAACGTCTTCCACGACGAGTCGTTCGTGTTCGACAACCCAGGCGAGTTCCCCGGGCGCTTCGGCGACGACGCCAGGTTCCGCGGCGAAGGCGACTTCGTGCACGTCGCGCCGGGTCGCCACATGTGGGAGACCAACTTCGTCCCGGACCTCGCCGACTTCCAGATGCCCGAGTGGCAGGCGCGCGGCGAGGGCAGCCGGAACCTGAAGTTCGTGCTCGCCGATTCGACCATGCATGCGCACATGTCCGAGATGCCGGTCGGCACCTACAAGAAAGGCCACCGTCACGCGCCCGATTTCCACGTCTTCACCGTGGACGGCCACGGCTACAGCCTCTTCTGGTACGAAGGCGACGCCGACTTCACTCGCATCGACTGGCGTCACGGCGTCGTCTACGCGCCCGGCGACCAGCAGTTCCACCAGCACTTCAACACCTCGGAGCACCCCAGCCGCTACCTGGCGGTCGCGTACGGCGGCCTGCGCTACCCCTTCACCGAGGAGCGGCGCCAGCACTTCATGGGCGTCGACAAGAGCGTCTCCGAAGGTGGGCGGCAGATCGACTACGCCGACGAGGACCCGCGCATCCGGGAGCTCTACGTGTCCGAGCTCGCCCGCGAGGGCATCGGGTGCATGATGCCGCCCGTCTCCGGCGGCCGGCCACGATGAGTGCGGAGACCGGCTCTTCGAGACGGCGCCGGCTCGTCGTCGGCATCTCGGGCTCGAGCGCGCCGCAGCTCGGGATCGCGCTGCTCGAGGCGCTGCACCGCAGCGAGGAGGTGGAGACCCACCTCGTCGTCAGCGAGGGGGCGCGGCGCAGCATCGAGCTCGAAGCCGGCCTCGACCCCGATCGGGTGGCGAAGCTGGCGACGGTGGAGTACGACCACCGGGACCTGGCGGCGGCGATCTCGTCGGGGTCGTTCCTGACCGACGGCATGGTCGTCATCCCCTGCTCGATGCGGACGCTCGCAGCGGTGGCGACGGGGAACGCGACCGACCTGCTCGTCCGTGCCGCCGACGTGACGCTCAAGGAGCGGCGCCGCCTCGTGCTC
>JAKAOD010000431.1 GCA_021823365.1 Actinomycetes bacterium
GGAGCTGGAGTTCGACGACCTCGCCGGGTGCCACGTCGAGCTCGTACCAGGCGGCCGCCTTCGTGCCGGTCCGCCCGGGATTGACCGTCGCCGCGCCGTGAACGACGTGGTCGGCGATGCCGTCCTTCGGGTACGGCGTCGTGCCCGCCGCGCCGTAGAGCCGGGAGAAGTTCGTCTCGTTCTCGCAGAAGACGAGGCGCGGCGCCGAGCCGTCGGGGGCCGCGCCCGCCGCGAGGCTGTAGTCGCCGAGCTCGGGATGGGAGGCGGCGATCCCCCCGTCGACGGCACGAAGCGACGGGCGGGGACGGCCGGGCTTCCAGGACCAGGTGTCCCGGAACCACAGCGTCGGCAGGACGTGCAGTCGCTCCTTACCGTGCCCGGCGTTCTCGACGCGCACGACCACGCAGAGGTCCCTCGGGCCGGCTTTTGCGTAGTCGACCTCGACGACGAAGAAGCGGCCGGCGTCGAACACGCCGGTGTCGACGAGCTCGAGCTCGGGAAGGCCGCGCCCGCGCCGGGAGCTCTCCTCGACGAGCCGCTCGTAGGGGAAGGCGTCCTGCGGGTAGTGGTAGCGCCAGCGCATCCATGAGTGCGTCGGCGTCGAGTCGAGGTACCACCAGCACTCCTTGGCGTCCTCGCCGTGGTTGCCTTCGTTGCCCGTCAGCCCGAAGATCCGCTCCTTCAGGATGGGATCGCGGCCGTTCCACAGCGCCAGGGCGAAGCAGAGTCGCTGGCGCTGGTCGCACAGCCCGGCGAGGCCGTCCTCGTTCCAGCGGTAGGCGCGGGAGCGGGCGTGGTCGTGAGGGAAGTACTCCCACGCCGTGCCGCCGGCGCTGTAGTCCTCGCGCACCGTGCCCCAGGCGCGCTCGGCCAGGTACGGCCCCCACTCCTTCCACTCCCCCGCGCTCGACATCGTGGTCTCCGCCAAGCGCCCGAGCTCGTCCGTCACCCGACCTCCTCGACCCCGTCCCTTGCCGCCGAGCGCCCGCTCCGCGACCATCGCGCAGTGACCACGCTCCGCTTCGGCCCCCAGCTCTGCACGACGCTCGCCGAGTCCGCCGCTCGCGAGTGGCTGGTCGCCGACGGCTGCGGCGGCTACGCCATGGGCACGGTAGCGGGGCTCCGGACGCGCCGCTACCACGGCCTGCAGGTCGTCTCCACCGGGCCGATCGGTCGCCGCAACCTCGGTCTCGCGGCGTTCGACCCGCTCGTCCTCGCCGGCGACGCACGAACGCGCCTGGCGACGCACGAGTGGGCGAGCAGGGTGGTCGACCCGGTCGGGCACGAGCTCCTCTCGTCCTTCTCGATCGAGGACGCCGTGCCCCGGTGGCGCTGGACGATCGGCGACGTCGTCGTCGAGCGGGAGATCGCCGCGGCGCACGGCCGGCCCGCCGTCGGCGTCGTCCACCGGGTCCTCCGGGCCCCCCGGCCGGTCTGCATCGAGCTGTCGGTGCTGTGCACCTGGCGGGATGCCCACGGCGAGCGCTTCGGCGACGGTGGCCCGTCGCAGGAGGACGTCGACGGGGGATTCGTCTTCGAGCACGCCTTCAGGGTCCGTGGCCCCGCCTGGGTCGCCGGCGGGAGCTGGTACCGCGGGGCGAGGTACCGCGAGGAGGAGGCACGCGGGCTCCCCGCGACCGAGGACCTCTGGTGCGCCGGCACCTTCTCCGCCGAGCTCGCGCCCGGCGAGGCGATGACCGTCGAGTCCTGGTCGGGCGATCTCGCCGACGCCCCGCCGGGCGCCGACCGGCTCGTCGCGGCGGCTCGGGAGCGCGCCCGCACCCTCGCCGCGGCTTGCGCGCCCGACGACACCTCCGACGAGCTGCTCGCCCTCGCCGCCGACCAGATGATCGTCGAAGGACCGGCGGTCGTCGCCGGCTACCCGTGGTTCGGCGAGTGGTCCCGAGACAGCCTCGTCTCCTACGAGGGGCTCTGGCTCGAGACGGGACGCGCCGGCGAAGGTCGCGACCTGCTCGAGCGGGAGCTGTCGCTGCTCGACGAGGGCATGGTCCCGAACACGACGGACTCCGGCTCCCCCGAGTACAACACGGCGGACGCGACGCTCTGGCTGTTCCACGCCGTCGAGCGCCACGTGGCGCGCGCCGGCGACGGCGACCTCGCCGCCCTGGCGGTGCCCGCGCTCGAACGCGTCGTCGAGGCCCACGTCGCCGGGACCCGGCACGGGATCGCCGTCGACCCCGCCGACGGCCTCCTCGCCGAAGGGGAGACCGGTCTCGCCCTCACCTGGATGGACGCGCGGGTCGGGGGGCAGCCGGTGACCCGGCGGTCGGGCAAGGCGGTCGAGATCGAGGCGCTGTGGGTGAACGCCCTCGGCGCGCTCGCCGCGCTGCAGCAGCGCATCGGCGCGGCGCACGACGCCACCGAGCGGCTCCGCGCACGGGCCGCCGGGTCGTTCCTCCGACGCTTCCTCTCGACCGGCGACGTGCTCGACGTCGTCGACGGCGATCGCGCAGAGTCCGGGCGCCTCCGGCCGAACCAGCTTCTCGCGGTCTCGCTCCCCTACGGGCCCTTGCGGGGCCGGCCCGAGGCCCGGGTCGTCGCCGCGGCATGCGGCCGCGACCTCCTCACCCCGCTCGGCCTGCGCTCGCTCAGCCCGCTCGATCCCGCCTACCGCCCGTACCACCGCGGCGACCCGACGGCGCGCGACCTCGCCTACCACCAGGGCACGGTGTGGCCGTGGCTCGTCGGCCCCTACGTCGGCGCCTGCATCGACGCCGGCATCGACGCCGGCGTGGCGACCGGCGACGTGCTCGACGGGCTCGTCGGTCATCTCGGCGACTGCGGGCTCGGGTCGGTCTCCGAGACGGCAGACGGCGCCCCGCCGCACGGCGCGACGGGATGCCCGTTCCAGGCGTGGTCGGTCGCCGAGCTGCTCCGCGCCCGGCGGCTGTGCAGACGTCTCGGCACCGGCAACGCGGTCGCGCCGGCCCGATCGCCCTGACCCGCCCGCCGCACCGAGCTGCTCGCGCTGGCGGAAGGCGCGGGCCGGCAGGGAGGCCCGTGCGGACCGTGCTCATGGCGGAAAGCTCCTCGCAATCGCACCCTCGGAGCAAGCAGCTGGCGCGGGGTCAAGCTCGCGCGGCGACCGCTTCGCACATGTAGCCCATCGATCGCGGGCCACGCG
>JAKAOD010000432.1 GCA_021823365.1 Actinomycetes bacterium
GTCTCACCCGAGCCCTTCCTCGGGCACTTCGGGATCGGGGGGCTGCCGCATGGGGAGGGTCTGCTCGGCATGTTCTTGAAGAAGGAGGCGATCACCGCCCACATGGATGTCGGCATTGCGCGCGTCGACGAGGGTCGGGTCGTCCTCGCGGACGACCAGGCGATCGCGTTCTCCTACGCCATGTTCGTGCCGCCGTTCCTCGGCCAGGAGGTGGTGCGAGCCGCGACGGAGATCGCGGACGCGAAAGGCTACGTGAAGGTGCGCGACACCTACCAGACCGATGCCTACGACGACGTCTACGCCGTGGGCATCGCCGCGGCCGTCCCGGTGCCCTGGCAGACCTCGACGCCGCTCGGCATCCCGAAGACCGGCTTCCCGACCGAGCGGATGGCGCACGTCGCGGCGAAGAACGTCGCCGCTCAGATCCGCGGCGAGCAGCCGCGGGCCCACGAGGAGTTCGGCGACATGCCGGGGGTGTGCGTGATGGACGCCGGCAACAACGGGGTCATCATCCTGGCCGACAAGATGCTCCCGCCCCGCAAGCACGGGGTGCTGATCCCCGGGCCCCAGGCCCACGCGATGAAGCTCGCCTTCGAGAAGTACTTCCTGTGGAAGGCCCGCCACGGCTACGTCAGTCTCCCCTGATCTGACGGCACGTGCGGAGCGTGGCGTCGCCGCCCGTCCGAGCCCGCCGATGCCGGCGGTCGATGCCGGCGGTCGATGCCGGCGGTCGATGCCGGCGGTCGATGCCGGCGGTCCCGTCGCGGCCCTGACCAGCATGCGGCAAAGGACCTTGACCTGCCTCGACGGCCTGAGACGCGCTCGACTCGCTACTGCTGCAGCTCGGAACAGCCACGTGGCGCCATGAGCTCTGCCTGTATGGGGACCTCGCTCTCCGAGTGCTGTCGGCGACGGACCCACTGCCGACCTGCGCTCGGGAGGTCCTCGGCGCCTGCGGCGGGTACCCTCCGGGCCGGGGCGGTGCAGCGGTACAGCATCGTCACGCCGTACCTGACCAAAGCCGGTGCCTGGCGTCCTGGTGACCCAGCGTGACACGGAACGGAGAGCCGATCGACATGTTGTACTTGGAGCGAGAATGAAGCGCCTTGGCCTCGAAGACGAGGTCGTCGATCGGGCGGTGCTCGAGCGCACGATCGCCCGCTTTCGCGACCGGGGCGTGGTGCTGCCCACTTTTCGAGAGCTTGCACGTCCCGAGACGATCCCTTCTCCTGTACGGGCCGAACTTGCCGGTGTCGGCCCTGACGAAGCTCACCCGCTCAATCTGTTCCGGGTCCACTGGCACAACGACACGTCGCGCACCGGCTACGCCGACGTCCCCGAGCACCTCGTGCTCGGTCCTGAGGTGACCGGCGTCGAGGCCCGGATCGTCGTCGCGCTCGCCAATCGGTTCCCGATGATCGGTGCGCACAAGGTCCTCGCAAGCTACGGCTGCCTTGCACCCCGCGTCATCACCGGGCAGTTCGACCCGACGCACCATCGCGCCATCTGGCCTTCCACCGGCAATTACTGTCGTGGCGGCGTTGCCATCTCCCGCCTCATGGGCTGTCGTGGCGTCGCCGTCCTGCCCCAAGGGATGAGCCAGGAGCGTTTCGACTGGCTCGACTCTTGGGTGCAGGACCCGACCGACATCAGGAGGACCCCGGGCACCGAGTCCAATGTGAAGGAGATCTACGACGAGTGCAACCGCCTCGCCGCCGACCCTGCCAACGTCATCTTCAACCAGTTCTCCGAGTTCGGCAACCACCTCGTGCACTATCTCGTGACTGGACGAGCAATCGAGACGATCTTCGACGCGATGCTTGCAAGCTCGGGCACGGACCTCGCGCTGCGCGCCTTCGTGTCGGCGACCGGCTCGGCTGGGACCATCGCCGCCGGCGACTACCTGAAGGAGCGCTTCGGCTCCGAGATCGCCGCCGTCGAGGCGCTCGAATGCCCGACCATGTTGTACAACGGCTTCGGTGCGCACAACATCCAGGGCATCGGCGACAAGCACATCCCGCTCATTCACAACGTGATGAACGCCGACTACGTGACGGCCGTCTCGGATCGTGCGACCGATGCGCTCAACGTGGTCTTCAACACCGCCGTCGGGCGCGCGTACCTGGCGACCAGACATCAAGTTCCCGAGCACGTCCTGGGCGCGCTCGGTTCACTCGGACTCTCCAGCATCTGCAACGTCCTGGCCTCGATCAAGCTGGCCAAGCATGCACGGCTCGGACCGAACGACGTCGTCGCGACGGTGGCAACCGACGGGGCGGAGATGTACACCAGCGAGCGTGACGCGTACCTCGCTCGCCATTTCCAGGACGGCTTCTACGAGCACGACGCAGCCCTGCTCTTCGGCGAGCACCTGCTCGGCACCGGGAGCGATCACCTGCGCGAGCTCGACCTGGTCGAGCGCGAGCGCATCTTCAACCTGGGCTACTTCACCTGGGTCGAGCAACAGGGCGTGACGGTCGAGGAGTTCTCGGAGCGCCGCGAGCTCTCGTTCTGGCGCGGCATTCGGCCGTTGCTCGACAGGTGGGACGACCTCATCCGCGACTTCAACGCTCGCGCACGCTTGGACCAACGCCATCGTTGACGCACCTCCGATACGGAGGACGGCACTTCGGCGCCGGAGCGTCGGCTCGGCTGCCGAAGGCCGGGCCTCAGGAGACCGTGCCCGCGTCCACGCTGGACCACGAGACTTCCCCGTCCCCTGCTTACTCTCCGTCTCCATCCGCGTACAGCGCCTCACCCTTCCGGAGCCGTCCGGCGATCCGCACCACCTGTGACAGCTCACGCCGGGTGGGAGTCTGAGCCGCCAGAAAGCGTTGTCGCTCAGCGCCAGCAGCCGGAACATCGGCGCCCTCCCGCGCGTGTCGTCCGAGACGAACCGAAGCCCGTGCACCAACGCCAGGACGCGGTCCTCGGGAGCCAGCCACTCGAGCACGTTCGCCATCGCACACAGCACGGTGAGACCCGGGCCGAACCCCTGGGCTCGGAACGGGCAACCGAAGCGGCTACCGGCGTAGACGATCTCCGACGGAGCGACGCCTTGCGAGAGCAGCGCGAGCACCGCCTTCGCGAGCACGAGCGTGTGACCCCGTTCGAGCCCCTCGTCGAGC
>JAKAOD010000433.1 GCA_021823365.1 Actinomycetes bacterium
GAGGCCCCGACGGCGGGACCCGGCCCTGGCGCGGGGGAAGCCGGAGGGCTCCCGAGAGAGGGGGACGACTGGAGCGGGGACATGGCCGCCCTGCGCGAGAAGCTCGCCGGCGCCCCCGCGGCCGTCGTCGTCGCCAACCACTGCTACGGCCTGTTCGAGCTCGCTGCCGTCTACCTCTCGAGCTCGCCGCCGAATCTCGAGCACGCGCGCCTGGCCATCGACGCGCTCGGCTCCCTGGTCGACGGGCTCGGCGAGCGGCTCGGCGAGGCGTACCCTGCCTTGCGCGATGCGCTGGCCCAGATACGGCTCGCCTACGTCCAGATCTCAGCCGCCGCCGACTAGCCCGGACTAGCCCGACATCACGCGAGCCGGGCGTCGGGCGTGCGCCCGTCGAGCTTCGTGACCTGGACCGCCTCCATCCGCCCGAGGTGACCCGGCACGACCTCGAAGGCGACCCGCGTCCCGACGTCGACGTCCCGGCTGCCGTCCGTGATCGCGGTGCAATGGAACGACCACGTGCCGCCCGCGTCGCCGGCGACGGCGCCGAGCCCGCGGTCGTGGTCCCACTCCGACACCACGCCTACGTGAAGTCGCCCCATGCTCCCGATCCTCTCGACACAGATCGACGGGGTCGGCTCCTGCCGAGGAGCCTCTCCGCGACCGCTCGCGGCGCGGACCCCGACTCGGGCGTTGACGCTGCCGGAGCTCCCGCCCAGCCTGCCCTGCCTCGGTCGGGAGCCTGCCATGTTCAAGAAGGTGGCGTCCGACCCAGCGTCAGTGGACGATCTTCGACAGGGCGAGCTCCAAGATATCGGTCGCGCCCTCGTCCTTCAGCGCCGGGATGAGCGTGTTGATGTCCGCCTTCGCGACGACGGTCTCCAGTGCGAACCCCCGGCCGCCCGACAGCTCGGACACGGTCGGGGCGCGCATCGACGGGAGCACGTCGAGGACCGCACCGAGCTTCTCTGCAGGCACGTTGAGCTTGACCAGCACCTTCTCGCGCGCCTCGAGCGCGCCGGCGAGCAGCGTGTGGAGCTGCCCCATGGCATGGCGCTTCGCGGGGTCCTGCGCGGCGAGCGGGTTCGCGATGAGCTCCGTGCGCGAGACGAGCAGCGTCTCGAGGACCCGGAGGCCCGCCGCCCTGAGCGCCCTTCCCGTCTCGGTGATCTCCACGACGCAGTCGGCGACGTCGGGAACCTTCGCCTCGGTGGCGCCGTAGGAGAGCGACACGTCGGCGTCGATCCCGTGCGCCGCGAGCGCGCGGGCGGTGATCTGCGGGTACTCGGTGCTCACCCGGAGCCGCCGTCCGGCGCCCCCCGCCGCGCTCGCCAGGTCCGCAAGGCTGTGCCACGGGGAGTCCCCGGCGACCGCGAGCACCACGCGGACCGGGTTGACGCTCGCCTTCGAGTACGCGAGCTCCCCGAGCGTCACGACGTCCGCGGCCCGCTCCTCGATCCAGTCCCGCCCGGTGATCCCGAGGTCGAACAGGCCCTCGGCCACATAGACAGGGATCTCCTGGGGGCGCAGGATCCGGACCTCGCTCACGCGGGGGTCGGAGATCGACGCGCGGTAGTCGACGTCGGACGCCCGCGACACGGCGAGGTCGGCCGCCTCGAACAGGGCGAGCGTCGCGTGCTCGAGCGACCCCTTGGGCAGGACGATCCGGAGCACGGTCCGCCTGCCTACGACACGGCCCGCAGGAGCCGGGCCATCTCGACCGCCGTCGCGGCGGCCTCTCGGCCCTTGTCCGAGCGTGCGAGCGCCTGGGCGGCGGTGTCGGTGGCGAGCACGCCGAAGGCGACGGGCACGCCCGTGTCGCACGCCACGCGCTGGATCCCGTGCGCGCACTCGCTCGCGACGAGCTCGTAGTGACCGGTCTCGCCGCGCACGACCGCGCCGAGGCAGACGACTGCGTCGGCACCGGCGCCGGCGAGCGCACGCGCGAGCAGCGGCAGCTCGAACGCGCCGGGCGCCCACGCGACCGTCACGTCGTTGCGGTCGACGCCGAGCTCGTCGAGGGTCTCGAGCGCGCCCTCGAGGAGCAAGAGGGTGACCGCGCCGTTGAACCGCGAGCAGGCGATCCCCACCCGCAGCCCCCCGCCGGGGTTCCGCTCCCCCGCGCCTCCGTCGTCGCCGAGCAGGGGGCCGACGGAGACCAGGCGCCCCACCCGGCCGGCGAGGGGCTCGAGCGCGCCGTCGGGCATGCCCATCCCGGTCCCGGCGCCCATCAGCCGGCCCCCAGGTCGTCGAGGCCGTCGTCGAGCTGGTCGTCGAGGTCGGCGTCCTCGCGCCCGTCGAGCCCGTCGTCGTGAAGGCCGTCGAGCCCGTCGATCAGGTGGCCCATGCGCTCACGCTTCGTGCGGAGGTAGGCGAGGTTCTCGGGGTTCGGCACGGGCTGGAGGGGCACCCGTCCGACGATCTCGAGCCCGAAGCCGTCGATGCCGCCGTACTTGGACGGGTTGTTCGTCATGAGCCGCATGGTGGTGACGCCGAGGTCGACGAGGATCTGCGCGCCGATGCCGTACTCGCGCGTGTCGACGGGGAGGCCGAGCGCGACGTTCGCGTCGACGGTGTCATGGCCCTCTTCCTGGAGGCGGTACGCACGGATCTTGTGCGCAAGGCCGATGCCTCGCCCTTCGTGGCCGCGCAGGTACACGACCACCCCCCGGCCCTCCTCGGAGATGAGGTCCATCGCCGCCTGAAGCTGCGTGCCGCAGTCGCAGCGCAACGAGCCGAACACGTCGCCGGTCAGGCACTCCGAGTGCACCCGTACGAGGAGGTCCGGCCCGATCTCTCCCTTGACGAGAGCGAGGTGCTGCTCGCCGTCGAGCACCGAGGCGTAGACGACCGCCCGCCAGTCCCCGGCCTCGGTGGGGATCCGCGCCTCGGAGACGGCGCGCACGAGCTTCTCCCTCCGGCGGCGCCACCGGATCAAGTCCCTGATCGAGATGAGGGGGAGCCCGTGGCGCTCGACGAACCGCTCGAGGTCGGGAAGCCGCGCCATCCCCGACTTGTCCTCGCTCACGATCTCGCACAGCACGCCCGCCGGCGTGAGCCCGGCCGCCCGGGCGAGGTCCACGGTCGCCTCGGTGTGGCCCCCGCGCTTCAGCACCCCGCCCGGG
>JAKAOD010000434.1 GCA_021823365.1 Actinomycetes bacterium
AGCCCCGAGGATGCCGTGACGGCTGGTGACTTGGACGAAGCCGAGCGTGTGGCCGGTGTCGCCGTCAGCGCAGGTGACGCCGTTGTGGTGCGCGCCGGGGTGTCGGGCCCACCCACTACCGACGGTCGACGCGGCGGCCTTGTGGCGAGCGCTGTCGAGTGGCTCTATGAGCGCGACGTCGCCCTCTACGCCGGTGACTGCATCGAGCGGATAAGGTCAGAGGAGGTGGCGGTGCCGATGGTGCTGCACCAGGTCGGCCACGTGGCGATGGGCCTCGCCCTCCTTGACAATCCTGATGTCGGGGCGTTGGCGGACGCGTGCCAGCGCCACCGTCGATCGCAGTTCCTCCTCGTCGTGGCACCGCTTGGCTTGCGCGGGGCGACGGGGTGCGCCGTCAACCCGCTCGCAATCTTCTAGGGCCTGAGATCGACTTGAGGAGTATTCCATGGAGAACGACCAGCAGGAGGGTAACTCCCACCTCGCGGAGATGGGAGCGAACGACGCCCAGCGCGTCGGCGGCTGGGCGATCATGGGACACCGGGTCGGCATCGAGGCCCTGTGCCGCTCGGGAATCGATTTCGTCGGCATCGACGCGCAACATGGCTTCTTTGCGTTCGACGAGGCCGCCCTCGGTGTCCAAATCGCCAACCTCTGCGGCACCCGGTGCTTCGTGCGAGTTCCCGGAGACCAGTTGGGGTGGATTCCCCGCTACCTCGATGCCGGCGCCGACGGCGTCGTCGTCGCGATGGTGGAGTCGCCCGAGCAGGCGGCACGTGCCGTTGCGCTCGCCAACTACCAGCCGCACGGCGCCCGCAGCTACGGCGGCGGGCGCCGCAACGGGGTCGGCGACGGGGCGGGTGTGGAACTCACCGAAGCCACCGAGGTCTTTGCCATGGTCGAGACACCGGGTGCCCGTGACTCCCTGAAAGAGCTGGCGGCCGTTCCCGGACTGAGTGGGCTCTACGTCGGCCCGGTCGATCTCGGTCTCGCGCTCGAGCGGCCTTATCCGTTGCCGAGCGACGATGCGCCGTTCCTCGCGGCGCTCGAGGAGGTGATCGCGACGTCGGCGGAGGCGGGGACTCGTAGCGGGATGTTCGCGACCGACGGCGAGGACGCCCGGCGGTGGCTCGCCCTCGGCTTCTCCGACGTCGTGCTCTCGAGTGATATCGCCATCTTGCGCCGCGGCTTGCACGAACACCTCGCTCGTGCCCGCCAGCCCGTCACGGCTGCCAACCCTGCTCAGTCGGCGCGCTTCGCCGACCCCTACGCCGGTCGATAGCACCAATGCCGCGTCCTGAGGTCGACCTCGATGCACTCGAGCGCGACGGCTACCTCGTCGTGGCGGACGTCCTTCGAGAGGAGAACGTCGCCGGAGTGCTTGCGACCTGTGCGCGCATCACCGCCTCCCTCCTCGATACCGAGCTCCGAGAGACCGGCACCGACGACGTCACGAGGAGCAGCGACTGGCAGCGACAGCTCATTGCGCTGACGGCCGCCACAAGGTGCTCCTACGACCAGCACTACGACATCAGTCTGCCGCCTGGTGGTGAGCTGACGGTGACTACCCCGGCTGCCTCGTGGTGCTGCCGAAGTCACACCGCTCGGCGTTCTTGGTGCACTGCCCGAGCGCTGCTGGCTGGGCGATTCCCGAACGGCTCCTCACCGCGTATGGCGAGCCGACGGTCCTGGAGCTCGAGCCAGGCGTTCTGCTTCTCATGCACCAGCGCACGATCCACGCCTCGCTCGCGAACCGGACCGCGACGGACGTTCGAGTGAGCCTCGACCTCCACTACCAGCCGGCCGGCGAAGCGAGCGGACGCCCCGCCTACCCGAGCATGCTTGTCCGCAGTGCGAGTGGGGGGTGACGTCCTGAAGCACCGTGAGTGGGAGGCCGCCTGGCTCGCCACCCGGGCAGCGCTTGCATCGGGACCCGGACCTGAACGGTTGCCGTTCTTCCGCTGGGGCGAAGGGGGTGCACAGTGCGCCTGAGCCAGCAGCACCCGCGCTGTGCTTGAGACCGGGCTCGCCGGGTGCCGTGCCCTGGTAACTGGCGGAGCCTCTGGCATCGGCCAGTCCATCGCTGTCGCCCTCGGCGGCGAGGGCGTCCATGTTCGGATCCTCGACCGGCGCCCGGCCGACGCGACGATTGAGCTCGTACGGGAATCGGGTGGCGCTGCGTCTGCGTCCGCCGTAGACCTCCGGAACGAGGTACAAGTCGAGAGGGCTATCACGACGGCGGTGCGCGAACTTGGTGCACTCGACTTGTTCGTCAACGTCGCGGCGGTCTTCGCCACCGAGCCGATCACGCGGATCACGAGCGCGAAGTGGAACGAACTGCTACAGACCAACGTCACTGCGTGCGCGCTGACGGCACGACGCGTCGCCCGGCAAATGATCGAACAGGGGCACGGTTCGATGCTTCTCGTTGGTTCGACTGTCACCTGCGCCCCATCCTACGAGGGGGCGGCGTATCGAGCGTCGAAGGCGGCCTTACGGTCGCTGATGGAAACCCTCGCGATCGAGCTCGCGCCCTTCGCTATCCGCGTCAACATGCTCACCCCTGGCCCGTTCCCCACCGGGCTCGTCGCCGACCTGCCAGTCGAGCAGCGCGCAGCAGCGGCGCGCGAAGTTCCGCTCGGCGCCCGCGAAGGTGACCTCGCGGAGGTGCGGGCAGCAGCATGCTTCCTGCTCTCGGACCGCCTGGCGTCCTTCATCACCGGTGCAGAGCTCTACGTAGACGGCGGGCTACACCTACGGCCGCTCTATGTCGGACCGCCGGGGCTCGTACGCGAGCTCAACGCTTGACTAACGCTCCGGCGCCGCGGACATTCGTAGCGCTCATCATGGCCTTCATCCCGTGCATCAGGTCCGCGATGCACGAATCCTGCTGGACCCGAGCAGGAAAGGTCGACCTACGCACGACTCAGCTCGTGCGTCTTCCCGACGGATGCCGACCGAGCGCCGAAGCGACGTCCGCCCGAAGGGCGCGCACCTCGGCACGCTGCTCCGGGTGATCCGCCAGCGCTGCAACAAGCGCTGGCCGTGCCCGACGACGCGCGCCCGGGACCTGCTCGAGCGCCTCAGCCAACAGGTTGCCTCGAGAGCTGAGGCGAGATCG
>JAKAOD010000435.1 GCA_021823365.1 Actinomycetes bacterium
CGACCCCGGCGGTGACGGCGCCGGAGGTCACGACGACGATCTGGTGACCAGCCGAGCGCAGCGCGGCAACCTGTGCGCAGAGCCTGTCGACGGCCGGCTCGTCGACCGAGCCACCCTCTCCGGTGATCGAGGTTGTCCCGATCTTGGCGACGACGATCACGTGCTCACCGGTCCGGCAGGAACTCGAAGGTCATGTCGCCGACGCGCACGGAGTCGCCCTGGCGCGCCCCGGCCCGAGACAGGGCGCGGTCGACGCCGAGCCGCCTCAGGCGGCGCTGGACGAGGGCGAGGGCGTCGGGGTTCGTGAGGTCGGAGACGGAGACGGCGCGGAGCGCGTCCCTCCCGGTGACCTCCCACGCATCCCCGGCCCGGCGGACGACGACACCTTCGGGCGCCGGCCGGTGGACGACGGGCGCGCGGCTCGGCGCGGCCGCCTCGCGACGCGCGGCTCCCACCATCTCCGCCAGCCGGCGCGTGAGGAGGGCGAGCCCCTCGCCGGTCACCGCCGAGATCTCGAGCGCGCCGCCATAGCTCGAGGGCGGCGGGCGGAGGGTGGCGGGGAGGGCGTCGGCGCGCGAGCCGACGACGAGGCACGGCCGGCCGGCGAGCTCAGGATCGTGACCGGCGAGCTCGGCGAGCAGCGTCCTCACCTGGTCCGCGGGCGTGCGGCCCTCGACGCTCGCGAGGTCGGCGAGGAGCAGGAGGACCCTTGCCCGTTCGACGTGGCGAAGGAACCGGTGCCCGAGCCCGCGACCCAGGTGCGCCCCCTCGACGAGCCCCGGGACGTCGGCGACGACGAGCTCGCTCGAGCCGTCGTCACCCGCGCCGCCGACGCGCACCACCCCGAGGTGCGGCTCCAGCGTCGTGAACGGGTAGTCGGCGATCTTCGGCCTTGCTGACGAGACGCGCGAGATGAGCGTCGACTTGCCGGCATTCGGGAACCCGACGAGCGCCACGTCGGCGACGAGCTTCAGTTCGAGGTCGAGCCAGCGTTCCTCCCCGATCTCGCCCTGCTCGGCGAAGGAGGGTGCGCGCAGCCGGTCGGAGAGAAAGCTCGCATTCCCTCGGCCGCCCCTGCCGCCCTGCGCCGCGAGCAGCTGCTCGCCGGCCAAGGCGAGGTCGGCGAGCACGGTGCCGTCGACTGCACGGACGACGGTGCCCTGGGGCACGGGCACGACGAGGTCGAGGCCCCGCCGCCCGCGCCGGCGACCGCCTCCGCCGTGCCGGCCGTCGCCGGCGCGCCGGTGCGGATGGTCGCGGAAGGCGAGCAGCGAGACGACCGAGGACGAGGCCTCGAGCAAGACGTCGCCGCCGGTACCGCCGTCGCCGCCGTCCGGCCCGCCACGCGCGACATGCGCCTCACGCCGGAACGCCACGGCTCCGGCGCCTCCGTTACCCGCCTTGACGTGGACCTGCGCCTCGTCGACGAAGCCTGCCATCAGCCGCGCGTCGGGCGCGGCCCGCCGCGCCGCGGCGACCGGCGCCCGGTGGCTCAGCCCTGGGCGCGCTCGACGGCCACGAGCCGCCGCCCCCTGCGCACGCCGAAGCTGACTCGACCGTCGCAGGTGGCGAACAGTGTGTCGTCTCCGCCCCGCCCGACGTTTGCACCGGGGTGGAAGTGCGTGCCGCGCTGGCGGACGAGGATCGATC
The DNA here is from genome assembly GCA_021823365.1 of Actinomycetes bacterium. The sequence continues at coordinate 1,651 of JAKAOD010000435.1, forward strand.
CGGCGCGCACCGCCATCCCGTCCGAGGCCTTCACGCCGAGACGCTGCGCGTTCGAGTCCCGTCCGTTCCTTGTGGATCCGCCACCTTTGGTCTTCGACATGCTCCGCTCTCCCCGACGCCGCTCAGTGCGCCGACCTGGAGGCGCGCGAACGCGCGGCCGACCGCGCCGGCGCGCCCGGCTCGATCGCGGTGACCTCCACCGTCGTATAGCGCTGGCGATGGCCGAACCGGCGCCGCCGGCGCGCCTTCGGCTGGTAGGTGAACCCAACGACCTTCGGGCCCTTGGCCCCCCCGACGACGCGGCCCGAGACCGACGCCGAGGCGAGCGACGTCGAGCCCGCGTAAACGTCCTCGCCGTCGACGACCAGCAGCGGCCTGAGCGCGACCTCCTCGCCCGGACGCTGCGGGAGCAGCTCCACGTCGACAAGCGACCCGACCTCGACCCGCGCCTGCTTGCCACCGGAATCGATCACGGCGTACATAGGGCGGTCATCCTAGCAAGACCTTCCGGGGCCCCGATTGCGCGCCGCGATCGAACTCCGATCACGCGCCCTGCTCGAAGACGATGCCACGTCCCTTGCACACGGGGCAGACCTCCGAGAGCGACTCGACGAGGCCCTCGCCGACGCGCTTTCGCGTCATCTCGGCGAGACCGAGCTCGGAGATGTCGAACACCTGCGTCGGGGTCTTGTCGCGGGCGAGCGCGGCGCGCAGCGTCGCCATCACCTCCTGCCGGTTGGACTTGAGCTCCATGTCGATGAAGTCGATCACGATGATGCCGCCGATGTCGCGCAGCCGCAGCTGGCGTGCGATCTCCTCGGCCGCCTCGAGGTTGTTCCGGAACACGGTCTCCTCGAGGCTCGACGAGCCGACGTTCTTGCCAGTGTTGACGTCGATGACGGTGAGCGCCTCGGTGCGCTCGATGATCAGCGACCCCCCGGACGGCAGCCAGACCTTGCGGTCGAGCGCCTTGTGCAGCTGCTCGTGGACGTGATAGCGCTCGAAGAGCGGAAGCGGCTCGACCGCGGCGTCGAAGAGCTGGACCCGGTCCGCGAGCGAGGGGTCGATGTCGGCGACGTAGCCGCGCACGAGCTCGTAGAGCTCGCGGTCGTCGATGATGACGCCGCGGTACTCCTCGGTGAACTCCTCTCGGATGACCCGGAGCGCGAGATGCGGCTCGGAGTAGAGGAGCGCCGGGGCAGGCAGCCGCTTCGCCTTCTCCTCGATCTCGGCCCACTTGGCGAGGAGCTGGTCGATGTCACGCCGCAGCTCCTCGGCGCTCACCCCCTCGGCCGCCGTGCGGACGATGACCCCGTGACCCTCGGGCCGGATGTCCTCGAGCAGCTTGCGGAGCCGCTTCCGCTCTGTGTCGTCGAGCCGCTTCGAGATGCCCGACGCCGCCGAGCTCGGCACCAGCACGACGAAGCGACCCGGGAGCGAGACCTCCTCGGTGAG
>JAKAOD010000436.1 GCA_021823365.1 Actinomycetes bacterium
CTCGTCGGCGGCACGGCCCTGGGCGCACCGGTGCCGCTGCGTCCGGGGGTCCAGCCCACGAACGTCGCCTGCGCGGTCGCCGTCGCGCTCGAGCTCGGCGTTCCCGCGGAAACGCTGCTCGAGCGGATCCCGACGATCACGACCGTGGCGAACCGCCTCACCACCGACACCTCGGCGTCCGGCGTGCACGTCATCGACGACACCTTCAACTCCAACCCGGCCGGGGCGCGCGCCGCGCTCGAGCTCCTCGCTGCGGCGCCGGCGACGGGGAAGAGGGTCGTGGTGACCCCGGGGATGGTCGAGCTGGGGCGGCGACAGGCCGCCGAGAACGAAGCGTTCGGCCGCGCCGCGTGCGCGATCGCGTCGAGCGTGGTGGTCGTCGGGAACACGAACCGGCGCGCGCTCCTGCGCGGCGCCGCCGGGCTCTGCGAGGCCGTCGTGGTCCGCACGCGCGAGCAGGCCGTGGCCTGGGTGCGAGCAAACCTGGGGCCGGGCGACGCCGTCCTCTACGAGAACGACCTGCCCGACCATTACCCTTAGTCACCGACCGGTCGCCGACCGGTCGCCGACGCCGGGGCTCCGGCACCCCCCATGGAGCGCACCGTGGCCGATGTGACCTCTGATCGCGCCGTCGTCTTCGGCGGCCCGTCCCCCGAGCACGACGTCAGCGTCCTCACCGGTCTCCAAGCTGCCCGCGCGCTGGGCGCACGCTGCCTGTACTGGACCAAGACGGGCGAGTGGTACGAAGTCGACCCGGGACTCGAGGCGAGCGCCTTCGCAGAAGGGGTGCCTCGGGGCGCGACGCGCGTCCAGCTCCTCTTCGGGTCCGGGTTCGTCTCGGAGGCCGGTCGCCTCGGCAGGGCGCGCCCCCTCGGCGTCGAGGTGGCAGTGCTGTGCTGCCACGGTGGGCCTGGCGAGGACGGCACGCTCCAGGCCGCCCTCGACCTCGCAGGGGTCCGCTACACCGGCCCGACGGTCGCCGGCGCGGCCCTCGGCATGGACAAGCTCGCGTTCGGCGACGTGATGGCCGCAGCGGGCCTCCCCACGCTGGCGCGTGCCCTCTTGGACGGGTCGACGAGCGACGTCGGCTTCGGGCCTCCCTACATCGTGAAGCCGCGGTTCGGCGGCTCCTCGATCGGGATCGTCGCGAACGTCGCCGATCTCCAGACCGCCCGCGCCCTGCTCGACGCCAACCGTCACCTGAAGAAGGGCGCGGTCATCGAGCCCTATCGCGCCGACCTGTTCGACCTCCAGATCGCGGTGCGCTCGTGGCCCGAGCTCGCGCTCTCGGCCGTCGAGCGGCCCCTGCGCACCCCGCGCGCCGGAGGGGCGGCGGGCGAACCCGACATCTTGGGGTACGCGGACAAGTACGTCGGCGGCGAGGGCATGGCGAGCGCGCCGCGCGAGCTTCCCGCGGCCATCGACGGCGGCCTCGAGAAGTCGCTGCGCGACGTGGCCATGTCCGTGGCCCGTCTCTGCTCGTTGCGCGGCGTCGCGCGCGTGGACTTCCTCTCCGACGGACAAGAGCTCTACGTCAACGAGATCAACACCATCCCGGGATCGCTCGCCCGGTACTTGTGGATCGACCCCCCGCTGGCGTTCCGGACCCTGCTCGACGACATGGTCGCAGAAGCCCGTGCCCGCCCGTCGCACCACTACACGGTCGAAGGCGCCGACGGCACGCTCCTCAGGGGCGCAGCCTCGATCGCGGCGAAGCTCGCCTGAGCGCGGCCAAGCTCGCCTGAGCGCGGCGACGCTCGCCTGAGCGCGGCGACGCTCGCCTGAGCGCGGCGAAGCTCGCCTGAGCGCGGCGACGCTCGCCTGACCGTGGCCTCCACTTCCGCTGCCCGTGCCTGTGACGCTGATAGCGGAGCTCGTCGACGGCGAGCTCACCAGCGACGCGAGGGCACACGCCGACCTGAGGGTGCCGCGGTAGCCTGGCTGCCGAGGAGATCGCTGCTATGCGCTTCGAACGAATCACGGTACGACCAGGGCAGATGGGTGGGCAGCCCTGCATTCGCGGCATGCGGATCCCTGTTGCCACCGTCGTCGACATGGTCGCCGACGGCATGACGTTCGCTGAGGTCGTCGCCGCTCTGCCGGACCTCGAGCCCGCCGACGTGGCCGAGGCCCTCCACTACGCGGCGGCCGCGCTCCAAGAGCGTCTCGTCCCCCTGCTCGGCCCCGCTTGAGATTCCTCATCGACCCAGTGCCTCTCGGCCGAGCTGGCGAGCCACCTGGCTGCCGCTGGCCACGACGCTGTCCACGTGGCCAGCTACGGGCTCTCTCGAGCTGACGACACCGAGATCCTCGCCCGAGCGGCAACCGAGGACCGGGTGCTCGTCTCCGCCGACACCGACTTCGGCGGACTGCTTGCCGCTCGAGACGTCACCGTTCCCTCGGTCGTCCTGTTCCGTCGCCGCACCCGGCGCCGGCCCCACGAGCAAGCGATGGTCCTCCTCACCAACCTGGCCGCGATCGAAGAAGACCTCGACACGGGCGCCGTTGCAGTGATCGACGACACCGGCATCAGGGTCCGCCGCCTCCCCATCGGCGGGCGGTGACCGGGCGAACTCATGCTGCGGCCTCGGGATCCCTGTGGCGGATCCCGCCAGGATCAAGCACTTCCGCTACCCGTGCCTGCGAGCTGCGAGCGGAGCGACGCGTAGAGCCGCTCGGTCCGCTCCGACGGCACCCCGCCCGGGTCGAGCTCGTCCATCATGCGCAGGCACCCCTGCCACTCCGCGTGGAGGCGGCGAACGTCCCCGCCTGCCGCAGCGACGCGCATCGCCGCGCGGGCGAGCGACTCGCTGTAGGGCTCCACCTTCCTCGCCTGCGCGAGGGCCCACCGGGCGAGGTCGACCTCGCCCGAGCCGAGGGCCGCGCCGACGAGCGCGCAGGCGCCGTCGACCAGCGCATCGGCCACCCGACGCTCGTGGCCTTCCGCCTGCCACCACGCGTAGCCGGTGAGGACGCCGCCGAACGGCTCGCCCTTCACGAGCTCGAGCGCCTCACGGAGCCGAGCGATCGACTCGCCCGGGTCACGGCTTGCGAGCCCTTCGTGGACCAACGCGCACGCACGCGACGCGTCAACGGTCACGAGC
>JAKAOD010000437.1 GCA_021823365.1 Actinomycetes bacterium
GCGCGAACTCGCCGCAGGCGGCCAGCGGGAGGGCCGACCAGCGGGCGGCGCGGCTGGCCAGCACCCCGAAGAGCGCGCGCCGGCCGCCGAGGACGGCCAGGGCGACGAGGGTGATCGCCACCCACAGCGGGGAGATGGGCCGGGCGAGCGACAACAGGCCGGCCGACAGCGCGACCACCGACACGAGACCCGGTGGGGGGTGGTCGGAGTGCTCGAGCACGAGCACGATCCCCGAGGTCCACAGGCAGATGGCGCTGCAGATCTCGAAGCCGCTCGGGTTGACCATCCCTCCGAGGAACCACGCGGTCGGGGTGGCCGCCGCCAGCACCCCCACGAGCAGCAGCCTCCTCCGCGACCACCGCACGACGGCGAGCAGCGCGAGCGCGATCAGCGCCGCGTTCAAGAGGGAGCTCATGATCCGCATCAGGTAGATGCCGGTCTTCGAGACGAAGACGAGCGACGGGAGCCCCGTGATCAGGTAGTAGAGCGGCGGGTACCGCCCGACGTAGGTGCCGATGTGCACGATCTTCGTCGACGTCGAGAGGGACGGCGCACACGACGCAGGAACGTCCGGGTGGTACTTGAAGCAGACAGGGTAGGCCGTCCCCGAGGCGAAGACCTCCGGCACGTGGACGGCGGTGTACGCGCTCGCGGCACCGTCGATTGTGAAGCCGACCACCTCCCCGCGCACGGCTGCGGCGGCGGCCACCACCTGAGTGGACTCGTCGGGAGAGGCGAAGAGCGGCGTGGCCAGCGACCACGCTGCGAAATTCACGAACGTGAGGACGAGGAAGGCGGCGAAGATCGCACCCGCTCCCCCGAACCGGCCGTTGCGCACGCGCGAGCGCCACGAGCGCGCCACATCCGCGACACGCGCGAGCGACGCAGCGGAAGCGGGCAATTCAGGAGAACCGGGCGTCACAGGAGAGCCGGCGGATTCGGGAGAAGCGGGGTCCGCGGGGCGCGCGGGGCGCGCGGGGCGCGCGATGGAGGACGCCGTCACCTGCTGGACGTCTCTTGGCGCACAGCGGGACCATACAGGGCCCGGTCACCCCGGATGCGAGCGTGCCGAGGGCAGGGACGCCGGCCCGGGCGGTCCAGCACCCCTGCGAGCTGGTCGCGACTCGCTCCGACACGTAGGGCCCACACCGAGCAGCAAGGGTAGCGAGAAGTACCGGCGCGATCCTGAACGGGTCGTTGCAGGATGCCGACGGATTCGTTACCACCACGGGGGCTGCAGCGCGCCCCCAGCAAGGACACGAGCGGGTCCCCTGTCGACGTCCGGTCCGTCTCCAGCACCAACCGGGCTCATCTGTCGCCGATCGAGCCGGCGTGGGCAGGGTGACCTGCGTGCCCGTGCCGGACGCCACGCCGTTCGCCGTGCCACATTTCGTGCGGGAGTAAAGCGAGCACACGAGACGGCTGCTCGAGTCCTCGGAGTCCCGCGAGGGGGCGCTCCGAGCCGCCGTCGGCAGTGCGACCCGGGAAGAGTACGAGCTGGTGGGCCGCCTCGAGATGCGCCTCCTCGTCTACGCCGGCCTGCAGCCCGACCACTCACTCGTCGACATCGGGTGCGGATCTGGCCGGCTCGCGGTGCAGCTCGCGGACTGGCTACGAGGCCCCTACCTGGGAACCGACGTGGTCCAGTCGCTTCTCGACCAAGCTGCGCAGACGTGCAGCAGGCCGGACTAGCGCTTCGAGCGGGTGTGCGGCCTCACCGTGCCAGCCGGCTCCGAGAGCGTCGACATAGCATGTGCGTTCTCCGTCTTCACCCACCTGTGCCACGAGGAATCCTACGTGTACATGAGAGACATCCATCGAGTGCTGAAACCGGGCGCTCGGCTCGTGTTCTCCTAACTTGGACTACCGAGTTCCGGAGCTCCGGAAGCTGATGGAAGGCGACATCGAAGCTATCGGGCACGAGGCGGTCCTGAACCAGTTCATGAGTACCGACGCCGTCGAGGTCTTCGCCCGACACCTCGGTTTCGAGCTGACGGAGGTCCATCAGGGCGACGAGCCGGGCATTCCCCTGACAGACCGATCGACGGGCCGAACGAGCGGCGGCGGCGCTCGCAGCTTCGGCCAGTCGGTGGCGATCTGCACGAAGCCTGCCGCGCGACCTCGCTGAAGCCGCGCCGGGGCGGCGACCAGAGAGACCAGAGAGGCGGCCGATCTCGCCGTCGTGGGGACCACCGGGGGCCTGCCGGCTCGCCGGCTCCGATTGCCTGGTCACGGCCGGCTCCGATTGCCTGGTCACGGCCGGCTCGTCGGTCGCGCCGACGGTCCGCGGTGACCGTGATGGCGAGCGCAAGCCCCGTCCGTAAGGGCGGGGTCAAGCGAGCTCATCACCTTGCCTGCTTACGACCTGGACGCCGCTGCTGCTCGACATACCTCTTTACGATCTCGAGAGGCGCACCGCCGCAAGAGACCACGGCATACGACGGGGACCAGAAGTGGCTGCCTCGGAGCAGCTGTCGCACTTCCGGCCAACCGTGTGCACGGACCCGGCGGGCACCGTTCGCCTTCAGCAACATCACTATCTGCGAGAGAGCGATCTTCGGCGGGTAGGAGATGAGCAGATGGGCGTGGTCGCCCTCGGTCTCGAAGGCTTCGATCACCACCCCTGATCGTTCGCATACCTCGGCGATGGCCGCTCCCAACTCCTCGGCCACTCGTTCGGAGATCACCTTCCTGCGGTACTTCGTCACCAAGACGACGTGAGCGTGCAGGCGAAAGACCACGTGGCTTCCGCCGCGCCATGGATCTGCGGACTTCGACGTCATGTGGCCGATGATGCCGGGCTGTAGAAACGGCTACCACCTCGGACGACCCGATCCATGGTTCGCCGCATAGATATGGGTGGTGAGTGAACCGGAAGACGACGCCTTGGTTGGAGCGGGTGCGCATGGAACGAGGGCAGATACACCCTGTTCGTATGCTCCCCCCGTGGCTTGCGAGAAGGCCGTCCGCTACAACTGCCGGCTCCGGGTCTCCCCTGCCCAGGAGCGAGCGCTCCTTTCTGAGTGGGACGGCGTCCGCTTCGTCTGGAACCGCTGTGTCGAGGCCTCGAAGAAGGCGCAGTTCGCCTCGAGCCCCGAGCAC
>JAKAOD010000019.1 GCA_021823365.1 Actinomycetes bacterium
TGTGCTATTCCGATTCATCCGCACCGACCCCGATCGTGCCCGAGAGCTGCTCGTGGGCTTCGCCGACTTCACCAGGTACAGCTTCAAGAGCCGGGGCCAGTTCGTCACCATGGCCGAAGAGCTCCGGCTGGTCGACACCTATCTGGACCTCGAACGCGCAAGGTTCGGAGACCGGCTGTCGGTGACGATGCGCGTTGCGCCGGAGGTTCTGAGCGTCAAGCTGCCCTCGCTCGTGCTGCAGCCGCTGGTCGAGAACGCGGTGCGCCACGGTCTCGAGCCGAGCGAGCGTTCCGGGACGCTCGCGCTGTCCATCACCGACGAGGGCGGTGAGGCGGCCGTGCGGATCGAGGACGACGGTGTCGGCGCGGACCCCGTCCGGCTTCTCGAGGTCCTCTCGGGCACGGACCCTGGCGACGCCGTCGGGCTGCACAACGTCGACGAACGCCTGCGGGCGGTGTTCGGCGAGGAGTACGGGCTCCGGATCCGCACTGCGCTCGGCGCGGGGACCACCGTGACGCTGCGCATCCCGAAGCGGCATCCCGCGTACACGGGAGATTGACGGTCTCCGATGGCCGGGCTCGCGATCCTCGCGGTCGACGACGAGGCGCCGTCGCTCGACGAGCTGTGCTACCTCCTCGACCGCTCCCCTCTGGTCGCGCACGTGGCCGTGGCTCGCAGCGCGACCCAGGCGCTGCGGCGTCTGCAGGACGAAGAGTTCGACGCGGTGCTGCTCGACATCCGGATGCCGGGGCTCGACGGGATGGAGCTCGCCCGCGTCCTCGGCCGGTTCACCGTCCCCCCGGTCGTCATCTTCGTGACCGCGCACGAGGACCACGCGCTGGAGGCCTTCGAGGTCGGAGCTGCCGGGTACCTCCTGAAGCCGGTCGACGAGGCGCGCCTCGACCGGCTGCTCCGCCGCGCCGTCCTCTTCTCGCGCGCCTCGACCGGGCCGGCCGGGCGCACAGACGTCCAGCTGCAGGTGCCGCCGGAGCCCGGCGAGATCCCGCGCGCGGCGGACGTCGTGGCGGTCGACGCGGGCAGCCGGACGCTGCTCGTCGCCCGTGAGGAGATCGCCTGGGTCGAATCAGCGGGCGACTACGTCCGCATCCACCTCCGGGACGCGACGAGCCACCTGCTCCGCGCGCCCATGGCCGCGCTCGAGGAGCACTGGACCGACCACGGCTTCGTCCGCATCCACCGCCGCTACCTCGTCTCCCTGCGCGACATCTCCGAGCTGCGGAGCGACGGCGGGCACACGGAGGTCTGCGTGCTCGGCGAGACCTTGCCGGTCAGCCGCCGCCAGCTCCGCGAGCTGCGCGATCGGCTCGTTCGCCATGTCGTGCACAATGGAAGATGAACCTCGAGTCGAGATCGAGGTCTGCTGTCAACGTAAAGGTGAGGATGAGGTTCGAGGGCAGGGTCGGCGGCACCGTCTGCAGGAGGTCCGCCGTCGTCCTGCTCGTCAGGACCCAGGAGGAGTCACCTGCGACGCGTTCGCGACTGACGGCTGGAACCGCCCCGCGGGGCCCCGGCCGAAGAGCCGCAGGAGGTTCCCGGTGATGCGCTCGACGTCGCGCGCCGGGCACGGACCCGGAGGCGCCTCGCAGAGTGTGAGGCGCGAGATCCAGCTCACGGTACCGCTCTCGAAGATCCCGGCCTTGCTGGAGGCGCCGGTGTAGTAGGTCATGTCCGAGTAGGTGTCGCCGCCCCACTGTCCCTGGTTCGTGTAGGCGCTCGTGAGCGGCACGGGCGAGTGCCCGAGCACCTGGAGCCCCGCGGGCGCCGATGTCAGGTCGACGTGCTCGATGTCCGACCGGATGACGTCGGGGATCTGCGACCCGGCCGACAAGCCCGTCCCCTCGAAGATCCAGGAGGAGGCGTCGTAGACGACGAAGGGCAGCGGCGCGGCGTTTGTGTCGACGTAGCCGCTGTACTCCCCGCCGATGAAGCGTGTCGGCGGGGAGCTCACCGGTGGTGTGGCGAACGTGTTGCCGGTGACTGTGGCTGTGCGCCCGGTGCCGTCGAGCGGGTCCTCGGCGGATGTGCGGTAGTCGACCTCCTCGCGGTCGGGCCCGATCGGCGAGGGTTGGAGCCGAGCGTGTCGCACGAGCGGCGCCGCGCCCATGAACGCGACGTTCACGCCGTGCGCCACTGCGGCCTGGACGGCGTTCCTCTCGCTCGTCGTCCACGTCTCGTCGTGCCCGAGCGAGAGGTACGCCCGGTGGCGCAAGACGATCGCGGGGTGCTGCGTGACGGTGATGTCGGTGACGTAGGCGGCGTCGAGACCGTGCTTCTCCATGAACCGGACGAGCGGGTACTCGTCGCCGAGGAAGTCCGACGCGCCTTCGCCTGTCGCCATCGGCCGGTCGAACGAGACGATCCGCGCACGGTTGCACGGCGGGTACGAGCCGGTCTGGCCGAGCGTGCAGCCTCCTTGGCCCTCGTAGAAGGAGTAGCCGCCGTACGTGTTCCAGCCCTCCTCGGTGAGGCTGCGCGCGACGACCAGGTAGGTGGCAGTGCTCGCCGGGTCCCAGATCGTGAGCAGCACGTAGCTCTGCTGTCCTGCGCTGCCGACGAGCTTCAAGAGGTAGTCGCCCTGGACGAACGCCTTGGTGACGTGCATGGTGAGCGAGCGGTGCCAGTTGTCGCAGCTCACCATGTTGACACCGGGCGTGACGGGGCACGGCGGCTGCACCTCGCCGCGCACGGGTCTCGACTCCCAGATCCTGCGGGCGCCCTTCCCCTGGTAGTAGCCCATCCGGTAGGCGATGACCCGGAACGTGGGCGCTGTCGTCGTGACGTAGAGGCCGACGGACTGGCCGGCGGCCGCATAGGTGGTGCTCGCCCACCCTTGGATCGAGCCGGAGGCGGGCAGGTGCGTGATCTCCCACGCGGTGGTCCCGGGCTTGCGGTTCTCCGCGACGATGGCCGGCGACACCATCCCGTAGGGACCGAGATACGGCTTCGAGCCGGCAGAAGGCCCGCGTGCCGCCCGGTTGGACGAGGTCGCGTTGGACGCCGCGCTGGACGCCGTCGGTGGGCGACGACCCCCGCCGGCACGCGCAGCGAGCTGGCTGATGCCGAAGCTGACCCCTGCGGCCAGCACGAGCACCGCAAGCGCCGCGGCGCGCCGGCGTCGTGCCCGGCTGCGCCTGCGCCTCCGACGGTCCCCCACGGGCGCCACCCTCCGATGATGGCATCCGCGCCGGTCCGTGGCGCGCGCAGCGATGCCCAGAGCGATGTCGAGGGCGACACCGGGGGCGACACCGAGAGCGGTGCATGCAGCGAAGCGATTCGGGGAATACTCGTGAGAAAAGCGGGCACATCGGCTGGAGTCGGAGGGCGGAGCGTGTTCCGATCAGGGGTCGCCGTCGACCTGGGGACCGTCAACACGCTGGTCCACGTCCGGGGGAAGGGCGTGGTGCTCGACGAGCCGTCGGCGATCGCTCTCCACAAGCAGGCAGGTGGCCCGACCCTGGTGGGCTGGCGGGCGGACGACCTGATGGGGACCGAGCCTGCCGACATCGACGTCGTCCACCCGCTGCGCGACGGGGTCATCTCCGACCTCGACGCGGCCACGGCGATGCTGCGGGGCTTTCTCCACCAGGCGCACTTTCGCAGCAGCCTGCGCCGGCCGAGAGCCGTCATCTGCGTGCCGAGCGGCGCGAGCTTCATCGAGCGCCGGGCGCTCGCCGCGGCTGCCGTCTACCGCCGCCCACGTCTCGCCGTCCGCCTCTTGGAAGAGCCGGTGGCGGCGGCCGTCGGAGGAGGTGCCGACCCCTTGGGCACCGACGGCGTCCTGGTCGTCGACGTCGGGGGCGGGACCACCGAGGTGGCCCTCGTCGTCGGCACGCACGTGGTGAGGCTGCGGACGCTCCGAATCGGGGGGAACGCCATGGACGAGGCGATCCTCCAGGCCGTCAAGAGCGAACTGGGGCTGCAGATCGGCCCGCGGGCGGCCGAGCACCTGAAGAAGACCCTGGGCTTGACCGGGGGCGCCGAGGAATCCGCCCCGGTGGTGGGCATCGACACTGCAAGGGGCACCGTTCGGGAAGAGCGCGTGAGCGGTCCGGTGGTCGCGTCCGCGCTCGAGCACCTGGTCGCCGCCGTGGTCGACGCGGTGGAGGAGCTCATCTGGGAGATACCGCCGGACCTCGCTGCCGGCGTCGTCCGGCGCAAGGTGCAGATGTCGGGAGGCGGGGCGCTCCTGCAGGGGCTCGCCGGCAGGATCCGCACGGCGACCGGCGTCACAACGGTGATCGTCGAAGAGCCCCTCCGCTCCGTCGTGCGGGGCGCGGCCACCATGCTCGACCGCCACTTCGATCTGCTCCCTCCCGCGCAGTGATCGCGGGAGCGGCGTCGACGTCGGGCACTCGCGACGAGAGCGCCGCACCCAGGAGCGCCATGGCCATGTTGGCGGCGAACACCCAGTGGAACGCGCTCATCGGAGGTCGGGCGTGCACCACGTCGCCGCCGCCCAGAGCCAGGACGGCGGCGAGGAACGCCACGCCCATCGACATCGAGACGCGCTGGAACGTGTTGAAGATCGCCGACGCGTGCCCGGTGGCGGAAGAGGAGATGCGCGCGAACGCGGCGGTCTGGCTCGAGAGCATGATGTAGGACACGGAGAGCCCGAGGAGGGCGCAGAGCCCGCGGATGATCCACAGGCTCGTGGTGGCGCCGGCGAGCGCGAGGAGCCCGTTGGCCACAGCGAGGCCGATGAAGCCCACGAGCACGAGCGGGCGGGCGCCGGCTCGGGGGAGCAAACGGGCGACCACGCCCGTCATGAGCCCGATGGCGACCGCCTCCGGGAAGGTCGTGAGCCCCGAGACCATCGCCGAGTAGCCGCGCGCCTCTTGGACGTAGAGCGCGGTGAAGACCAGCGAGCCGAAGAACGCCCACATGGCGAGCATGTTGACGACGCTGCACCAGCGGAACAGCCTGTCCGAGAGGATCCGCAGGTCCAGCAGGGGGTGGGGCATCCGGAGCTCGACCACCACGAACAGCGCGAGCCCGGCGGCGGCGGCCGAACCGGACGCGAGGACGCCGGGCGAGGTCCATCCTGCCGTCGGGCCGGACCCCACGAAGTAGAGGAGGAGCCCGAGGCCGAGGACGCCCGACGCGGCGCCGAGGAGGTCGAAGCTGCCCCCGGCCGGATCGCGGTGCTCGGTCAGGAGCAGGGCGCCGAAGACGACGGCGGCGGCGCCGACGGGGAGGTTGATCGTGAAGATCCAGCGCCACGATGCCCAGGTGACCAGCGCACCGCCGATGAGCGGGGCAGTCGCCGGCGCGAGCACCATCACGCGGGTGACGAGCCTCGTCGCCTGGATCCGGCGTTCGTGGGGGTAGGCACGGTAGACGATCGCCATCCCGACGGGGACCATCATCCCGGCGCCCGCACCCTGCACCACGCGCACCGCGACGAGCTCGGGGAGGCTGACCGAGGCTGCGCACAGCCCGGAGGCCGCGGTGAACACGGCGACCGCGACGAGGAAGACCCGCTTGGTCCCGAGCCGGTCGCCGAGCCACCCCGAGGCCGGGATGCAGACGGCAAGGCTCATCATGTAGGCGGTGACCACCCACTGCACGCTCGAGTCCGTGACGTGGAAGTCACGAGAGAGGGACGTGAGCGCCACGTTGACGATCTGGGCGTCCATGACGCTTGCGAACATCGCCACGGCGTAGACGACCGCGACCGCGTGGGTGCGCGCGCGGAGGCGATCGAGGGAGCTGAGCACGGGCTGCCATTCTGGCGTCCGCCGCGGGGGCGGGGGCCAGCCGACGGCAAGCCTCGCGCACCGCAGGACGAACCGATCGGCCCCGGCCCCCGCTAGCCGGGGCTAGCCGATCGGTGCGCCTGGCGCTCGTGAGGCGCGCAGACCGATCGCCGCGACCTCGCCGACCACGATGACTGCCGGCGAGGCCACATCGAGCGACGCCAGTCCTTCGAGGCGGGTGCGCACGACGTGCTCGGCGGGAGTGCAGGCGCGCTCGATCACGGCGAGCGGGGTGCGAACGGGCAACCCCCCGGCGATCAGGCGCCCGGCGATCGTCTCGCGCTGCTCGGCCCCCATGAGGATCACGAGCGTGATGCCGCGCCGGCTCAGCTCCGCGAAGTCGATCTCCGGATCGAGCCCGGCGTGCCCGGTGACGATGAGCACACCGTGCGCGATGCCGCGGTGGGTCACGGGGATGCCGGCGGCCGCGGGAGCGGCCAGGGCGCTCGTCACGCCGGGCACGATCTCGACCGGCACTCCGGCGCCGCGCAGCGCGAGCAGCTCTTCGCCGCCCCGGCCGAAGACGAAGGGATCGCCACCCTTCAGCCGGACGACGCAGTCATGACGCTTGGCGAGCGAGACGAGCAGGGCGTTGATGCGCGCCTGCGACGCCGCAGCCCCTCTCTGCTTCCCGACGTCGATGCGCACTGCGTCCGCGGGGACGAGCGCCAGCACGTCATGGTCGACGAGGCGGTCGTGGACCACGGCGTCCGCCCGCTCGAGCAGGCGCAGTCCCCGCACCGTCAGGGTGTCGACGCCGCCGGGCCCGGCGCCGACGAGATAGACGGTCACGGGCTCGCAGAAGCGGTCATGCCGAGCACCTGCACGCTCGCTCAGCAGGTGACTTCGAAGTGGTGGCTCCGGAACGTCGGCGGCGGCTGGACGGGCCGCTCGCTGTGCTCGTAGAGATCGAGGTGCTCGGTGTAGCTCGTCCACAGGGGGCCTTCGGGGTCGAACGGGCGGGCGAGGGAGCGCACTGCACGTTTGCGGTCCCTCGCCGCGGTCCGGGCGACCGCCGACAGGTCCTCGAGCGGGCGCACATCGAGCGCTCCGGTCGCCGCCGCCCAGGCTTTGCTCCCTGCCACGGTGCGCACGAGCACGGTGGATCGGCCCGGCTCGCTCGCGAGGTTGCCGACGGCGATGTCGGCGCCCAGCCCGGCGAAGTCCGCGCACTCGTCACATCCCTTCAGGCTCGCCGCGTGGAACTCCTTCACCGGGCGGCGAAGCAGCTCGGCGCCCGTGGAGCGTACGACCAGCTCCCCGTCCCGCACGTCGACCCGGGTAACTTCCGCCGTCGCCACACCGGCGGCGCGCACCGCCTCCTCGAGCTTTCCGGGCTCGAACGACCTCGTGCAGAACAGTCCGATCGCCAGCACGACGGCACCGGCAGACGAGCGGCGGTACTTCCAGGGGAAGCGCTGGAGCGCACGCAGCACGCTGATCTGGCACGGCGTGCCGACGAACGCGAGGCGCTCGACGCCTCTGCGAAGGGGATCGTTGAGCACCTTCAGGGGATGGGACTGGTGATAGACGCTGCCGGCTGCGGCACGGACCTCGTCTGGCGAGGTCGCGAGGAACGGCTCGCCGTGGAAGGCGTCGATGCGCCTGGTCACGATCGCGCCGTCGAGGAAGCCGGTCTCGAGCAGGTGGCAGATGAGCGCCGTCACCGCGCCGCCGTCCTGGGCACCTGCGACGTCGACCCGACCGCCGACCGACCAGGCCGAGTCGACGTGGCCGAGCTCGACGTGGCCGAGCTCGACCGGAACAGGCGACCTGCTCGGCGCAGTCAACCGGCCAACCCCGTCCCCCGGGGCCGGGCATGCCCCGGCATCGGGCGGGCCTGCGTGGAGCGCTTCGGTCCTCAGGCCCGCGAGCGGGCAGTAGTCCCAGCAGGCGGAGCATCCGGTGCACATCTTGACGAGCGTCGGCCTCCCGTCCTCGGCGACGCCGATCGAGCGCGACGGGCAGGCCGCGATGCATCCGCCGCAACCCACGCAGCGCCCGGCATCGATGACCGCGGCGGCGGTCTTGTGGAACCAGATCTTGTCGGGGAGCTCGGGCATGCCGCCGGCGACGGCGATCTCGTCTCGAAGGTCCGCCGCGGGATCGGCCAGCGGGGACCGCCGCCGGTCGGCCGCAGGTACGCCGCTCTTGGCGGCTGCGGGTCGGTCGTCGACGATGGTCATCGTGGTGCTCCTTCGCTCGGCACGCCGCTCATCGGGTCGTCGCGCTCGTGGCGGAGCTCGCTGGCGGAGCTCGCAGGCGACGATCCTCGTCTCGCAGGCTCCGCAGGCACGTCAGGCCGCTGGCCTCCGGTCCTCGCCGCCTCCCCAGGGAACGGTGCCGAGCCCACGCCGTTCCAGGGCGCGAGCTCCTCTGTGAGGTCGGAGAAAAGGTCGTCGAGCGCCAGCTCACGTCGGGCCACCTTCGTCAGGAGCGAGGCGATGCCGTCGAAGGCAGCGCCGACAGGGACATCTCCCCTTGCCCACCGCGCGAGCCGCGACTCGCCTGCGTTCCCGCCGAGCGCGATGTCGAACCCGTCGTAATAGTCCTCACCGTCCTTGCCCATCGTCGCCCGGATCCCGATGTCCGCGGTCGGGACCTGCGCGCAGGAGGCCTTGCACCCCGACAAGTGGATCCGCAGCCCCTGGAGACGGTCCCAGCCCGCTCGGGGCACCTCCACGCGCAGGTGGTCGATGAGCTCCTGGCCGTACTGCTTCATCCCGAGAATCGCGAACTTGCAGAACGGGGCGCTCGTGCAGGCCACCACGCTCCGCTCGAAGGGATCGGGCTCGGGCGTCAAGCGCTCGAGCAGGGGCTCCGCGAGCAACGCGTCCACGTCGGCGACCCCGGTCAGGATCACGTTCTGACGCTGGGTGAGGCGCAGCCGGCCGTCGCCGTGGACGCGGGCGCAGCGCGCGAGCTCGAAGAGCTCATCGGCCGAGAGCCGACCCAGCGGGACGCAGAGCCCAAGGTAGCTCGTGCCCTTCGTGTCGCGATGCACCCCGATGTGGTCTTCGGCCCGCCAGGTCGTGAGGTCCTCGCCGGCAGCGGGGGCAGCGAAGCCGAGGCGGTCGCGCACCTCCGCGGCGACCCGCTCGGCGCCGAGCTGGTGGACGAGCGCGCGGAACCGATTGATGCTCGGGCGCTCGTAATCTCCGTGCTCGGCGTACACCCCGAGCGCTGCGCGCACCACCGCAGGCGCCTGGCCGGGCTCGACGAACAGGTCGAGCGCCGTTGCGAGCCGCGGGTAGTCGGAGAGCCCGCCGCCCGCGAGGACGTTGAAGCCGAGCGTGCCCTCCCTACGTGCGGGAGTGAACGCGACGCAGTGGATCCTGGCGACGACGCAGTCCGTCGGGCACGCGCTGAGCGCCACCTTGAACTTCCGGGGAAGGAACGCGGTCAGCCGGGGCTCCTCCCAGGCGATGGCGTCGATGGCGTCGAGGACCGGCCCGACCTCGAACGCCGCCTTCGGGTCCACCCCGTCGACCGGGCAGCAGGTGATGTTGCGCATCGAGTTGCCGCACGCCTGGAGGGAGCCGAGCCCCACCCCGCCGTAGCGACGCCAGATCTCCGGGAGGTGCTCGAAGCGGATCCAGTGGATCTGGACGTCCTGACGCGTCGTGACCTCGCCGAATTGGTGCGGCTCCCCCTCGAAGCCTTCGGCATGGACCGAGAAGTCTCGGACCACGCCGGCGAGCACGTCGAGCTGGCCGGCCGTGAGCCGCCCACCGGGGATCCGGGTGCGCAGCATGAAGGTGCCCTCGAAGCGGTCGTCGTAGACGCCGACCAGTCGCAGGCGTGCGTTGCCGACGGAGCCGCGATCGGAGGGATGCAGGTCTTCCCAGTGCAGCGGGCCAGCGCCGACGATCGCCGACAGCACCTCTGCGGGCACCTGCCCGGGGTGGAACAGCGGCTCACGCATCGCCACCCCCCCGCTCGGGGTCACCGGGCCCGCGCGCGGCGTCCGTTCGTGGACTCGCGGCCGGCCCGCTCGCCGACTTTCGCTCGGATGGCACAGGACGTATATATGACATATATGACCAACTTAGTCAACTTTCTGCCTGCCCTGCCGGGCGCCACGTCGCCCTCCGACTCCACGACTGCAGACCGCGTCGACCGGCCCGCCAGCCAGTATCCGGTCAGCCTGGTGGTGGCCGGTGAGCCGTGCCTGGTGGTCGGGGGCGGAGCGGTCGCCGCCCGCAAGGCCGAGGGGCTTGCCCGGTGTGGGGCTCGGGTGACGGTCGTCGCCATCGAGGTCGACCCGGCGTTCCAGCGGCTGCCGGTCGCAGTCGAGCGGCGCCCCTACCGCCGGGGGGAGGCGCGACGCTACCGGCTGGTCATGACGGCCACCGGGGTCCCCGGCGTGGACGCCTCGGTCGCCGCCGACGCCACGGCGGCGGGGGTCTGGGTGAACAGCGCCGACGACCCCGCCAACTGCACCTTCTTCCTGCCAGCGGTTCACCGGGACGGGCCGGTGACGGTGGCCGTGTCGACGGGCGGGGCGAGCCCGGCGCTGGCTGCCTGGCTCCGCCGCCGGGTCGCTCGGGCGTGCGGCGAAGGGCTGGGAGCGCTGGCCGGAGTGCTCGAAGAGGCCCGGCGGGCGCTCAAGGCGTCCGGGCGGCCCACGGCGTCGCTCGATTGGCGCGCCGTCCTCGACGGCCCGCTGACGAGGCTCGTCCGGGACGGCCAGCTCGACGAGGCCAGGAGGCTCCTCGACGAGGCGATCCGCGACGCCGCGCCCCGGGCGCCAGCTCGCACGACGCCTCTCTCACCGGCGACACGCGCCCAGGTGCTCGTCCGGAGGGTCTCGACCGGCCTGACGCAGCCGTGCTCATCCTGAACGTGCCTGTCCAGAGGGCACTCGGTCGGCTTCTGTGAACGAGAAGTCGCAACTTCTGTGAAGATTTTTCGGTCGGGCTGGCCGGATTTGAACCGGCGACCTCTTGACCCCCAGTCAAGCGCGCTAACCAAGCTGCGCCACAGCCCGCTGCCACGTTGCTCCCAGGTGAGGGCTCGGAAGTGGCGGCCATCCATGCTACCGCGTACACGCACGACGGCAGCCTTGGACGTCGACCTGTCGCAGTTCACGAACGACAGAGCTGGAGGTGCTCGGCGCGGCGGTGGTTCGCAGTGCTCGCCGAGCCCCGACCCGCTCGCGGCACGTCCGTCGACCGTCGTTCACAGATTGTTCGCCTGGCGTTCATCTCCAGATCACCTTCCGATAAGGCCACCGTCACCTGGGCGAGCAAGAGTGGCACCTGGCCCGATGACGACCTTCGATGAACCATCGACCGCGAGGTCGACACGGCCGGATGCGGTGGGCGAACAGCCCCGCGCGGCCGGGTCGGTCGAGCGCCTGCTCGACGACGCACCCATCAGCCGGTTCCACCGACGGGCGGTGGTCGTGTCTGGCGTGGGCTTCTTCACCGACGCGTACGACCTCTTCGTCATCTCCACGGTGGCGGTCCTGGTCCAGACGCAGTGGAATTTGAGCACGGCGCTCACGAGCTGGGTCAGCGGATCGGCGATCCTGGGGGCTGTCGTGGGGGCCCTCGTGTTCGGGCGGCTTGCGGACCGCTTCGGGCGCCGGCGTATCTACCTGATTGTCGCAGTGCTGATGATCGTCGGAGCGATCGCGGGCGCAGTCTCACCGAACGTCGGATTCCTCATCGGCTCCCGGCTCGTCCTCGGGCTCGGCATCGGTGGCGACTACCCGGTCTCGGCAGTGCTCATGAGCGAGTACTCGAACCGCCGCGACCGCGGCCGCCTCGTCGGGCTGGTCTTCTCGATGCAGGCGGTCGGTCTGGTGGTGGGCCCTCTGATCGCGATGGCTCTCTTAGGCTCCGGCCTGAGCCACGACCTGACCTGGCGCCTGTTGCTCGCGTTCGGGGCAGTCCCTGCCGCGTCGGTCATCTACGTGCGGAGCAAGATGCCCGAGTCGCCGAGGTTCCAGGCCCGGGTGGAAGGCAGGGTGGAGGAGGCGGCCAAGCAGTTCGAGCAGTTCTCCCAGGGGATCGTCGGATCCCAAGGTGCTGCCAGGCAGCCTCGTTCGGCGTGGCGCCGCGGCGGCGCCGCAGACGACGCTGCCGCGACCGCGCGACTCACGCTGCGGGACTTCTTCAGGAACCGGCGAATGATCGGGCTCGTGATCGGCACGGCGGGTACGTGGTTCCTGTTCGACTACGCCTACTACGGCAACACCCTCTCGCTCCCGGCGATCCTGCACGCGGTCGACGCGACAGCCACGCTCATCGACAAGCTCGCGCTGAGCCTTGCCCTGTTCGTGGTGTTCGCCGTTCCGGGCTACTTCTTGGCCATCCACCGTATGGACCGGATCGGCCACCGGCGCCTGCAATTCATCGGGTTCGCCGTGATGGCCGCCGCGTTCATCGCCCTCGGCGCGATCGGCCCGCTCACGTCGGTGCTCGGCGCGTTCATCGCCGTCTTCGGCATCAGCTACTTGTTCATCGAGTTCGGCCCGAACACGACTACGTTCGTCTTGCCCTCGGAGGTCTTCCCGACCCAGTTCCGGACCACGGGCCACGGGACCGCGGCCGGCATCGGGAAGCTCGGAGCCTTCATCGGGGTGTTCCTCGTCCCGGTCCTGCAGAACGCGTTCGGTCTTCGCGGAATGCTCTTCGTGGCGGGCGCGGCGTCCGCCGCCGGGTTCTTCTTGACCCGCCTGATCCCCGAGCCTGCCGGGCGCAGCCTGGAAGAGGTCTCAGGGGAGGACCGGCTCCCTGGTGCAGCGTGACCGGCGGTCGTCGCTGCAGCTCGCGGTGGCAGTTCCCGACCCGAGGCTCGCCCAATCCGTGACTGGAACGTCGCAGTAGGGGCCTGGCGGTCCCCTGGCCTGGCGCGCATGGCGGCGTCAGCCGGGGAACCACCTCGAGCGGAGAGGGAACAGATAGCGGTCAGTCACGGCGTTGAGCACACGCCGTGCTTCTCGAAACTGGTCGGCGACGTCGCCGACGACCGAGAAGGTCCCCGTGATCGGGAGCCTGGCACCAACGGCAAGGCGGGTCGCGGCCCGATACCACGTGGCCCCGAGCAGCTCGAAGAGCGCGACGCCGTCCAGGTCCGCGACCTGGTCCGGGTGGACCCCGCCATGGCGCAGCAGCCGGTCAGCGGCCGCGCCCGCCGGGAGTGGAGGGTGGTCCGGGAAGACCCCGACGAGGAAGAGGCTCAGGTCGCCGAGACGCCGGTAGACGCCGACGCGCTCTTTCGGCCCGACCCCGTCCAACAGGCCGGCGAGCCGCGCCGGGTCGAGCTCGCTGAACCGCTGGCGTTTCCAGCCCAGCGGCGTCCGTCGCCAGGTGACGCCACTCGACACGCGGGTGTAGGACGCCAGGAGCTCGACGAAGAAGTACCGCCGGAGGGGATTGCCCAGGACCGCACGGAGCGACGCGACGTCGAACACGGGGATCCGTCGGCGCGGCCCCAGTCGTTCCTCGACGAAGGTCGCCGCCTCCAGCGCCGCCGCCGTCCGATGCACCGCCACGGCGAAGGTGAGGAACGGTGACGCATGCACGCCGGTGCCGCCGTCGACCGGAGGGAAGACGACCGACTCCAGCTCCAAGGAGCCGAGCGCCGCGACCAGGCCGGTGTCCGAGGCGACGGGCTCGAGCAGCTGCCGGTCCACTTCGTTGAGCTGCTGACGATAGAGGAGCTCGACGTCGATGGGGCAAGCGTATTCGCCTGCCAGCCCGCACGATTCGGCGGCACGATCCCGAAGCACGATCCGGCCACGCGCGAAAGCGCCCGTCCCACGTCGACGCAGGAACCGAGCGCTTTCCTCTACTGTAGAGCCGGCCCATCCGGTCGGATGGATCATGACGACCGAGCCTTACGGGCCCTTTGCCGCTGCAGCGTCTGCCTACCAGACCGCCTGCCATCTGCCTATCGCCGCCCGGCGTTGCTACGCCGGGCGATCCATGACCGGACGACCGGAGGTCACCATGCTCTGGTCACACCTCCCTGCCTCCATTCCGGACTCTTGGGACTCACTCGACTGGGTGGTCCCTTTGGAGTCCAATCAATTCAACGCCGGCAGGCTGCCGATCTTCCCGCGCGTACGCAGCTGGCGACGGACGTCCTGGCGTTGCGCCGGCCTCGTGACATTCGGCCCTGCTCGTCGATCCCCGGATCCGCAAGCTGTCGAGCCATGCGGTCGCTCGTCGTCGGTGTGATGGGCTCGGCCAGCGGGCGAATCGACCCGGCCGTCGCAGCTCGCGCCCGCGCCGTCGGGCGGTCGGTCGCCCAGTCCGGCTGCACGCTCGTCACCGGAGCGTGCCCGGGCCTGCCCCAGGAGGCGGTGCTCGGCGCAGCGGCACTCGGCGGGCTCGTGATCGGGATCTCACCTGCCCTCTCGGAGCAGGAGCACGTGGAGCGCTACGACTCTCCCGTCGAGGGGTACTCCGCGCTCGTGTACACCGGATCCGGCTTGATGGGGCGCGAGGTCGTCAACATCCGCTCCTCCGACATCGTGGTCGTCATCGCCGGCCACTCGGGGACGCTCGGCGAGTTCGCCATCGCCTATGACGAGGGGCGCCTCATCGGCGTGCTGACGGGGACCGGCGGCGTCGCTGACATGATCGGTGAGCTGCTCGGGCGCCTTTCGAAGGAAACGGGCGCCAAGGTGCTCTTCGACGACGACCCTGAGCGCTTGGTCGACCGCTTGATCGACTACTACCGCACCGTCCACTTCCAGCGCCCGCACTCCCTCTTCCGCACCGAGGATCACGCAGATCCCCCGCTGCGCTGAGGCTGAACGCCGGCGGGGGCGGCGGGGGCGTCGGGGG
>JAKAOD010000020.1 GCA_021823365.1 Actinomycetes bacterium
CGCCGGGCCCGGAACGCTGACGGTGAGCTGCGACGACTGCGTGCTCGACGGCACCCCCGCCTGCGAGGACTGTGTCGTGAGCTACCTGCTCGGTCGGGAACCGGACGACGCCGTCGTCATCGACGCCGCCGAGGCCCGCGCGTTCAGGCTGTTCGAGGGCGCGGGCCTGCTGCCGGGCCTTCGCCACGAGCGCCGGGTGGGCTGAGCCGATCGGTTCGGGCGGGCCGTAGCGACCAGCCGGCAGGGCGAGTCACCCGAGAGGACGGCTGGCGTGGTTACATACTCTCGCCAGGCACCGCGCAGCCCTTGACCGATGGTCGGGGCGTCGTTGGTCGCCCGGTGGAAGGGAGCGGACGTGGAGCGCACCGCCGAGCGGATGGTGATCGCGGGCACCCTCGCGCGCTGCATCGCGGTCGTCACCGACGTCGAGCGTTATCCAGAGTGGGTGGCCGACCTGAAAGAGGTGCACGTCCTCAGCCGCGACGACGAGGGCAGGCCCGCGGTCGTCGCGTTCCGCGTCGGCGCGTTCGGCCGGAGCACCAGCTACGTGCTCGCCTACGACTACTCCAACGCCCCGGCGGAGATCTCCTGGATCCAGAAGGAGGGCGATCTCACCAACCGCATAGACGGCCGCTATCGCTTCGCCCCGCTGCCGGACGGTGCGACCGAGGTCGTCTACGAGCTCGCCGTGGAGCTTCGCGTCCCGATCCCGAACTTCGTCAAGCGGCGAGCAGAAGGGCACATCCTCCACGCGGCCGTCCGGGACCTCAAAGCGCGGGTCGAGTCGCTGCCCTGAGGATGCGCGTCGGGGTCGTCCTGCCGACGTTCACGCCCTGGGCGGCACCGGCGCTCGAGGCGGCTCGGGAGGCGGAGGCGGAAGGTATCCACGGGGTCTTCGCCTACGACCACCTCTGGCCGATGTGCCAGCCACTGCGCCCAGCCCTGTCGGCATTCCCCGCTCTCGGCGCGGTTGCCGCCGTCACGAGGTCGGTGGCGATCGGCCCGCTCGTCGCACGCGTCGGCACCGTCGCCGACGACCTGCTCCTGGCGGAGCTTCTCACGCTCGATGCCGTGAGCGCGGGGCGCCTTGTCGCGGCGGTCGGGACGGGGGACGCCAAGAGCGCCGCCGAGGGCGAGGGCTACGGCGTCGCGCGCACGCCTGCGGTCGAGCGCCGGAGGCGGCTGGCTCGGGTCGTCGAGGCGCTGATGGGCAAAGGAATCGACACCTGGGTCGGCGGCGGGTCACCGGAGACCGACGCCGTCGCACGCTCGACCGGCGCGGCGCTCAATCTCTGGGCGGCACCGCTCGACGTGCTCGCCGCGGCCGCAGCCGACGGGGAGGTGACCTGGGGCGGGTCGCTCCCCGCGGACGCGTGTGGCGCCGCGCACCTGCTCGTCTCTCTCGCCGACACCGGTGCGAGCTGGGCGGTCTTTGGATGGCCGGGCTCGTGCGCACCACTCGTCGCCGCGGCGAGCGCCGCCGGGCTCGAGCTCGGCGCGTAGCGGTCGCTCGCCGCCCGGCTGCCTGACAGCTACGCTCGGCAGGTGGAGTTCCGCAGGATCGTCGGGCTGCCGCCGTACGTCTTTGCCCAGATCGACGCGCTGAAGCTCGCAGCACGTCGCGCCGGCGACGACGTCATCGACCTCGGCTTCGGCAACCCCGACATCCCCTCGCCCGACGTCGCCGTCGACAAGCTCGTCGAAGCGGCCCGCAACCCGCGCAACCATCGGTACTCGGCCTCTCGGGGCATCCCGAAGCTCCGCCAGGCGATCTCGGACCTCTACCTGCGCCGCTTCGGCGTCGGCCTCGACCCCGACCTGCAGGTGGTCACGACCATCGGCGCCAAGGAGGGGCTCTCGCACCTCATGTGGGTGCTCGTCGGTCCCGGCGACACGGCGCTCGTGCCATCGCCCTCCTATCCGATCCACATCTACGCCCCGCTCTTCGCCGGCGCCGACGTGCGCCAGGTGCGCCTCGAGGGCCTGGGCGGCGACGAGGCCGGGGCCGGGGAGGCGTTCTTCGCCAACCTCGTCGAGGCGTGGGAGTCGGCCTGGCCGAAGCCTCGTGTGGTGATCTTCTCCTTCCCGCACAACCCGACGACGGCCTGCATCGATCTCGCCACCATGGCCCGCCTCGTCGACTTCGCACACGCCCACGGCGTGATGCTCGTCCACGACTTCGCCTACTCCGACACGGCCTTCGACGGCTACACGCCTCCGTCGATCCTCCAGGTCCCCGGTGCAGATGCCGTGGCGGTCGAGCTCTACACCCTCACGAAGTCCTTCTCGATGGCAGGATGGCGGGTCGCCTTCCTCGTCGGCAATGCAGAGGTCGTCGCGGCGCTCACGAAGCTCAAGAGCTACCTCGACTACGGGACCTTCCAGCCGATCCAGATCGCGTCGATCGTCGCCATGAACGAGGCGCCGGACTACCCGAAGGTCGTCAACGAGGCCTACCAGCACCGCAGGGACGCCCTCTGCGACGGCCTCGGCCGCATCGGCTGGGAGGTGTCGCGACCGAAGGGGACGATGTTCGTCTGGGCCCCGATACCGCCTGCCTACCGGGAGATGGGCTCCCTCGAGTTCGCGAAGCTGCTCGTCGCCGAGGCGAAGGTCGCGACGTCGCCTGGCGTCGGGTTCGGACCGGGCGGCAACGGGTTTGTCCGGTTCGCCCTCATCGAGAACGAGCAGCGCATCGCCCAGGCGGTGAGGACGATGCGCCGGGCGCTCACGAAGCTGTAGAGCCCCGGGCCCGCAGCTCCGGCGCGCCGGCGTCGCTCGCCGGGGGCCCGTCCTCGGCGCTCGGGCGCGATCAGCTCTCGACGGCGGGGATCCCGAGGGCGGCGCGGCCGCGCTCGGGGTACTCGTCGAGCCCCCACCGCTCGACGGCTGCCGGATCGACGTGGGTGAGCATCTCCTCCTCACCCTCGACTGCCTCGTCGAGCGCGATCGCGAGCCGGCGCGCGATGGCGAGAAGGGCGGAGATGTCGCCGGGTGCGAGGAGGAAGAAGTCTCGATGGCCTTCGCTGTCGAAGCTCGCGGCCGTCCTGCTCGAGAGCGAGATCACCCGCACCGCGTGGTAGCGGCCGTCCTGGTCCGAGGCGACGAGGGTGTTGACCGCCGGCCACTCGCGAGCCTTCGCGAGGTGCTCCTCGAGCGTCGCGAGCTCCCGCTCGACCGAGGGGACCGGGCTTCGCAGCCGGGCGACCTCGGCACGCAGCCGGTCGATCTCCTCGTGCAGCGCCTTTGCATCCGCGGGGGAGAGCGCCGGGGTGTCCGCGCCGCCAGCTCCGTCCGAGCGGCCCCGAAGCTCCCGCAGCTCGTCTGTGCCGAGACGTTCCGTCGCCACGCCCAGTCGACCTTTCCGTTCCGTTCCTGCACCAGTCGTCGCCCCGTCGGCTCCGGCGGGGCTCAGGTCGGCTAACGACCGGTCGACCCTCGAGCTTCACGGTCGACCGTCACGCGAGTGTCATTGACGCCGCTAAACTGCAGTGCTGTAATTACCTCTGCATCTGGTAGTCCCCTTCCCCACTACCACTAGATGTTGTGGTAGAAGGTGCCGCGATTGCGGCGCCGACGGGGGAGGGCGCCGGCCGCTGAGCTGCTGCTCAGTGCCTGGTGCTCGAGCAGCCGAGGAGGCGGGCATGGCGGTCGCAGGCGAGCGCGTGGACATCGGGATCCGGCGGCACTTCACCGACGGCCGGACCCGTCCCTACGACATGGTCGGCTGGGAGCGGCGCGACTCGCGCATCAGCGACTTCCGGACCGGCGCCGTCGCGTTCGAGCAGCTGGACGTCGAGGTCCCGGTCACCTGGAGCCTGAACGCGACGAACATCCTCGCCCAGAAGTACTTCCGCGGCACGCTCGGGACGCCCGAGCGTGAGACGTCGCTCCGCCAGGTGGTCGACCGGGTGGTCGACACGATCACGGGTTGGGGCGTGAAGGACGGCTACTTCGCCGACGACGCCGAGGCGGCGACGTTCAGCGACGAGCTGAAGCATCTCGTCGTCGCGCAGAAGGCGGCGTTCAACTCGCCGGTCTGGTTCAACATCGGAGTCCCGGGTGTGCCTGCCCAAGGGTCAGCGTGCTTCATCCTCGCCGTCGAGGACCAGATGGACGCCATCCTCAACTGGTACGTCGAGGAGGGCACGATCTTCAAAGGCGGCTCGGGGTCGGGCATCAACCTCTCGAAGATCCGCTCCTCGAAGGAGCCGCTGCGCGGAGGCGGCACGGCATCTGGACCGGTGAGCTTCATGCGCGGCGCAGATGCCTCGGCGGGGACCATCAAGAGCGGCGGCAAGACGCGTCGCGCCGCCAAGATGGTCATCCTCGACGCCGACCATCCGGACGTCCGCGAGTTCATCTGGTGCAAGGCGAAGGAGGAGCGCAAGGCACGCGCCCTCGAAGCCGCGGGGTTCGACATGGACCTCGACGGCGCCGACAGCCACTCGATCCAGTACCAGAACGCCAACAACTCCGTGCGCGTGAGCGACGAGTTCATGCAAGCCGTGGTCGAGGACAAGCCATGGACGCTGACCGCCCGCACGACGGGTGAGGTGCTGGAGACGGTGCGCGCCCGCGAGCTGTTCCACGAGATCGCCGAGGCGGCGTGGGAGTGCGCCGACCCCGGCCTGCAGTTCGACACGACGATCAACCGCTGGCACACGGCACCGAATACTGGCAGGATCAGTGCAAGTAATCCCTGCTCCGAGTACGTCCACCTCGACAACAGCGCGTGCAATCTGGCCAGCCTGAACCTGCTTGCCTTCCTCGGCGAGGACGGGACCTTCGACGTCGAGTCGTTCGAGTCGGCGGTCGGGGTCGTCTTCACCGCCCAGGAGATCCTTGTCGGCAACGCCGACTACCCGACGGAGAAGATCGCCGAGACGACCCGGCGCTTCCGCCAGCTCGGCCTTGGCTACGCCAACCTCGGAGCGATGCTGATGGCGCTCGGCCTTCCCTACGACTCCGAAGGGGCCCGAGCGGTGACCTCGGCCGTGACGGCGCTCATGACCGGCCACGCTTACGCAACCTCGGCGCGGATCGCTTCGCGCATGGGGCCGTTCGCCGGATTCCACGAGAACGCCGAGCCGATGCTGCAGGTGTTGCGTATGCACCGGGCGAAGGTCGCGGAGATCGACCGGCAGCTCGTGCCGGCGGAGCTCATGACGGCGGCGAGGCGCGCCTGGGACGCCGCGGTGGGGCTCGCCGAGCGGAGCGGCGTGCGCAACGCCCAGGCGACGGTGCTCGCCCCGACCGGGACGATCAGCTTCCTCATGGACTGCGACACGACGGGGATCGAGCCGGACCTCAGCCTCGTGAAGACGAAGAAGCTCGTGGGTGGCGGGACGATGTCGATCGTCAACAAGACGGTTCCCCGGGCGCTGCGCCGGCTCGGCTACTCGCCGTCGGAGATCGACCAGATCGTCGCGCACATCGACGAGCACAAGTCGATCCTCGGCGCTCCGCGCCTCAAGGCGGAGCACCTACCCGTGTTCGCCTGCTCGATGGGCGACAACGTCATCCAGTACTCGGGACACGTGAAGATGATGGCGGCAGCCCAGCCGTTCATCAGCGGCGCCATCTCCAAGACCGTGAACATGCCCGAGGACGTGACGGTCGAGGACGTCGAGCAGCTGCACGTCGACGCTTGGCGCATGGGGCTGAAGGCGGTGGCCATCTACCGGGACAACTGCAAGGTGGCACAGCCCCTGTCGACGACCAGGAAGGCGGGCCAGGGCGCGGCCGGTCCGGAGTCGACGGGGACGGCTGTCGACCCGGACTACCTCGAGAGCCTCCATGCGCGCATCGCCGAGCTCGAGGAGACGCTCGCCGACCGCGAGATGGCGCCGCCGCCGCCGTCGAGGACGCGCCTGCCGCGTCGCCGGCACTCGAACACCTTTGCCTTCCGCGTCGCCGACTGCGAGGGCTACGTCACGGTAGGGGAGTACGAGGACGGGCGCCCCGGCGAGGTCTTCGTGAAGGTGTCCAAGCAAGGCTCGACGCTCTCGGGCGTGATGGACGCCTTCGCGATCGCCGTCAGCCTCGGGCTCCAGCACGGGGTGCCGCTCTCGACCTTCGTGCGCAAGTACACGAACATGCGCTTCGAGCCGGCGGGGATCACCGACGACCCGGAGCTGCGCCTCGCCTCGAGCCTCGTCGACTACATCTTCCGGCGCCTCGCCCTCGACTACCTCTCGCTCGACGAGCGGATCGAGCTCGGGGTGCTCTCGACGGGGGAGAGGACCCAGCCGACGCTGCCGGGCCTGGAGGACGTCGTGGAGCTCGGCCAGGCCATGCGCAGCGAGCGGGAGCGCTTCGGCGAAGGGGGAGACGCGCTTGCCACTCCGCTTGCCACTCCGCCGGCCACGATGCCGCTCGGCGAGAGCCGGGACGCGCCGTACTGCTACGCATGTGGCAACGCCATGCAGCGGGCGGGTTCCTGCTACGTCTGCCCGAGCTGCGGCGCGACGAGCGGCTGCTCGTGATGAGGAACCTCAACGACTACGAGCCCGAAAATGCGGCCGGTGACGCGATTGATCGCGGATCGTGACATCCGGCCCTTCCGAGGTGGCATCTGCCGGGATCCTCGAAAACGAAGCGCAAGAGCCCCTCTCTTGCGGACCCTGGTCTCTCGCCGGCGGGCGGACGCTCACGGGAGCGTGTAGGCAACCAGCTGTCGCGTAGTCGCTTCCGTCTCCGACAGCCAGGTTCGAGACCATCCCGTCGGCGACCGCCACCCCGTCGGGCCCGGACCGCTCTTCTCGGGGAAGCTCACCCGGTGCTCCCATGCTCAATCGCCCGGCGACCTGCCCGGATCAGCCGGTACGTGGAAGGCCACCCTCATGCGACGGTGACCCCGGACGACCTCGGGGGCCGGCCGTGGGTGTTCGACCACAGTTTCCACCCGATCTCGAACCTGGCTGTCGGCGGTGCGTCCTCTCCGCCGCCAACCGCTGGCACCGGAGCAGTCGCACCTCGGCGTCACGAGCTACCCGGCCGGCTCGGCGGCGAGCAGCTCGAAGAGCAGCCCGCGCACCCGGCGGTCGATCTCGTCCACGATCGGTCGCACGGACTCGACGTCCTTGCCGGCGGGATCCTCGAGCTCCCAGTCGAGGTAGCGCCTGCCGGGATAGTACGGGCAGGTGTCGCCGCATCCCATCGTGACAACGACGTCAGCCGTGACGGCCACGGCGTCGGTGAGCGCCTTCGGGGACTCGGCGGAGGGGTCGAGCCCGCGCTCGCGCAGCACGGCGACCACGGACGGGTTGAGCTCGGCCGCCGGCTCGGAGCCGGCGGAGCGCACCTCGACGCGACCGGCGGCGTGGTGCTCGAGCAGCACCTTGGCCGCGAGGCTGCGTCCGGCGTTGTGGATGCAGAGAAAGAGGACGACCGGCCGTCGTGGCATCACGGCTGCCCGACGGTCGCCGCAGACAGCTCGGGCTGGTGCATCGTGGCCCTTCTCACGCCTCGCTCACGCGCCAGCTCCGGCTCCGACCGGGGCGCAGCCGTGGCCCGAAGCGCACGCCGTCTCCGGCGCGTCGGCGAGCATGGTGTAGACCTCCCACGGCACGCCGTCGGGGTCGTCGACCCACACCTTGTCCTGGAGCGCGTAGCAGCAGGTGGTCTGCTCCTCGACGGAGGTCGGCAGGCCCTCGGCCAGGGCGAGCTGGACACGGGACATCCGGGGCCCCCTCTCCGATAGATCCACAGCGATCGATGTGAGTGTCGCATGCGCATCGACAACTGTCAATGTGGCAACGAGTACCGCCGGTCGAGGACCGCATGGCGGGCAAGGTCGTGGCGCGCGGACACCGCCTGAGGCGGCATCGTCGCGGCCGCCGGCAAGGCAGCGGCGGCGCCGAAGTACCATCGCCTCCGGAGCGACGATCCCTGGAGCGAGGATGACGACCCCCCACGACGAGCGGAGCAGGAGCCAGGCTGCGAAGCCAGTAGCGGGGGAGCCGCCGAAGGCGCCGCGGGTGCTCCTCCTCGAGAGCATCCATCCCGACGCCGAGACCATCCTCTCGGACGCCGGCTTCGTCCTCGAGACGCTGCCCGGCGCCCTCGACGAGGACCACCTCGTCGAGCGGGTCGCCGACTTCGACCTGCTGGGGATCCGGTCGCGCACCCATGTCACCGAGCGCGTCCTCGACGCGGCGCCGGACCTGCTGGCGCTCGGCGTGTTCGGCATCGGGACCAACCAGGTCGACCTGGCGGCGGCGACCCGCCGGGGCATCGCCGTGTTCAACGCGCCCTTCTCGAACACCCGTAGCGTCGTCGAGCTCGTCGTCGCCGAGATGATCGCCCTGACGCGGCGCCTCACGGACAAGAGCGGCGCGATGCACGCCGGGGTCTGGGACAAGTCGGCGGCGGGGAGCCACGAGATCCGCGGCCGGCGCCTCGGGATCGTCGGTTACGGGAACATCGGGAGCCAGCTCTCGGTCGTCGCCGAGAGTCTCGGGATGAGCGTCTTCTTCTACGACACCGCCGACAAGCTCGCGCTCGGCAACGCACGTCCTTGCGGGACGCTCGACGAGTTGCTCGAGTCGGTGGACATCGTGACGCTGCACGTCGACGGCCGCCCGACCAACCGCGGCCTGTTCGGCGAGCGGGAGCTCTCGCTCATGCGCCCGGGCAGCATCTTTCTCAACCTGAGCCGGGGCTTCGTGGTCGATCACGTCGCGCTCCGCGCGCATCTCGAGGCCGGACACCTCGCCGGCGCGGCGGTCGACGTCTTCCCCCATGAGCCGACGTCGGCGGGAGAGCCGTTCGTCTCCGAGCTGCAGGGCCTTCCGAACGTGATCCTCACGCCGCACGTCGGCGGCTCGACCGAGGAAGCGCAGCAGGACATCGGCAACTTCGTCGCCGGCAAGCTGAGCCGCTACGTCCTCGACGGCGCGACGGCGATGAGCGTCAACCTGCCGCCGCTCGACCTCCAGGAGCCGACGGGGCGCTGGCGCTTGCTCTACATCCACCGCAACGTGCCAGGGGTGCTGGCCGACGTCAACGCGCTCGTGGCGGGGCTCGGCCTGAACGTGGAGGGCGAGCTTCTCGGGACTCGGGGCGAGGTCGGCTACGTGATGACCGACATAACCTCGGATCCTCCGGCCGAGCTCGTCAAGGCGCTCGAGGCGCTCGAAGCGACGATCCGGCTGCGAGTGGTCCCGATCACCGGAGCCGGCTGAGCGGCGCGACCACGGGGGCCGGCCTCTCAGGCGGCTCGGCCTTCCGCGGGCTGGGCCCGGGCGAGCACCCGGGGATGGACGCCTTCCAATCGGCACTCGCGCGCTACGAGCGAGGCACGAAGCCTTCCGAGGCCGCGCTTGCCGGATGGACCGGCGCCGACCTCCTCTCCGGCCGGTGGGCCATGTTCGCTCTGCGAGCTCAGTCTGCGCCTGCAACCTGTGCAACAGGTGCAGCAGAGGCCATCCTCTTCGTTCCGGAGGCGGGAGGGGACGGCCGTTGGACCCGGTCTCGCGCACGGGTCCCGGAGGTTGCGAGGAGGGCACAGGCAGCGCCGCCGGGGCAGGGCTGAAGGCGGCCGTGGGCGATGGCCAGGCGAACGAGCGCCCCCTCGAGGTCGCGCTCGTCCGCACCGATCCGCTTCGCGAGCCGCGCGACGGCAGCCAGAGTCGCGGGCACGGGGCCGTCGCCGAGCAGGGCGAGATGCGCGGCCGCTGCTGCCGCCCGCCCGTCGAGCGGCAGGCGCGCCGCTTCCCAGACGCCGCGGAGCTCCCGGAGAAACAGCCCGACCGTCACCGGGCCCCATCCGGGGAGGTCGTCGAGCGCTGCGACGAGCTCGGCGGGGTCGCGCGTGCGGTGACCGAGGATGGCGACGTGCCCGCCGTGGCGCTCCTCGAGCGCGCCGGCTCGCCGCGGACCGGGTCGTCGGGCGGTCCGTGGGCGGCGGGCTCACCAGCTCGGCGCGCTCGAGCTCCACTGCGCCGGGTCCCCGCGCAGAAGGGCACGAGCGACCTCGGGCGTGATGAAGTCGCACGAGCCGAGGTGGCGCGCCGACCGGACGCAGACACGACCCGTCGCCAGGTGCGTCATCCCGCACAGGCCCGCCGCGGCGAGCTCGCCGTCGACCGACACGTTGTGCACGTCCATCCGCTCGGGCGAGGAGATGACCCCGACGACACCGCACATTGCGATCGCCCCCTTGGCCGCCCTCGGACGCGGCAGAACGAGCCTCGAACCTCTTCGATCATGCACCTGCGACGCCGGCGACGAAAGGGGCGAAGGTCCCGAGCGTGCCAGAGCTCGGCGTCGGTCGCGTCGGGGTTCCCGAGGCGCAGGTTGCTCGCGACGGTTCCGCTGAAGAGGGAGGAGCGCCGTCTTGGTGAGGTCGAGGTTCGCCAAGTCGAAGCGCTCCGCGGCGACGGCCCCGACCATGAGGGTGACGACGAGAGCGACCCGCCAGCGGCACGGGCGCAGGTAGTCGCGAAGCAGGCGCGTCAGCACCCGCGACCGCCGTCCCGGCGGCCCGATGGACGCCTCGCCGGACGTGGCATCTCCGACCTCCGCCCGGGGGCCATCCTCGGAGGCGCCTGCGCAGGTCGGCAGGGCTGTTCGTCCCTGCCCACGCTGCCCTGACGCAAGAAGAGCGGTCTCTGCGACCGTTCCGAGGGCGCTGCGGCTCCCCCCACGAGCGCGAGCGGTGTCCCGCTCGCGCGCGCTTGTGCCACAAAGCGTTCCGTAGACTCGGACGACACACACGTGCTCAACCGCGGGCTCTCGCCCGTTCGGGCACGGGCCGCGGCAGGACGCCCGGAAAGTTGTCCGAGGGTGGTAACGGGACCGTAATATCTCTGTACGTGGGGTGGCTGGGGTCGGCATGAGCCTCTCGGGACGGGTCAGTCCACCGGCGACGGTCGAGCGGCCTGCCGCCCGCGCCGAGCTCCGGTCGGTCGCGAGCGGCTCGCTCGTGGGCGCGCCCGTCGCATCGGGTCGGGAAGTGCTCTCCGAAGCCGCCTCGTGGCTGCGCTCCGCCGGCTGGCCCGTCGCCGTCTACACGCTCTCGCGCGTCGTGCTGCTCGCCATCGCCGGCGTCGTCTCGGCCGCGGGCCACAAGACGCTGGTCGACGAGATGTCCCGCTTCGACGGCCAGTGGTACCTGAGGCTCGCCGCGCACGGCTACCCGAACGCCGTCGTGCACCACCAGTCGACGCTCGGCTTCTTCCCGCTCTACCCTCTGCTGATCCGAGCCGTCTCCTGGTTCGGGTCGATCTCCCTCGCCGCGGGTGCCCTTCTCATCTCGTTCGCCGGCGGCCTCGCCTCGGTCGTCCTCGTCCATCGCCTCGCGACGCAGTGGTGGGGCGAGAGGGCGGGCCGGCGGGCCGCCCTCGTCTTCGCTATCTTCCCGGGCTCGATCGTCTTCTCGATGGCGTACTCCGAAGGGGTCGCGATCCCGCTCGTGCTCGGCTGCCTGCTCGCCCTGTCCTCCGAGCGCTGGCTCGTCGCCGGGCTGCTGGCCGGTGTCGCGACGGCCGTCGAGCCGGTCGCCATGGTCCTCATCCCCGTCGCCGTGCTGGCGTCGGCCCGCAAGCTGCACGCAGCCGGCTGGGGGGACCGCTCGGCACGAAAGAGCCTTCTCGCGCCGTTGCTCGCCCCGGTCGGCGTCGGGGCGTTCGGCGTCTTTCTCTGGGCGTGGACGGGAACGCCCTTCGCCGCCTACATCGCCCAGCACTACGGCTGGTACCAGCAGAGCCAGCCACTCGCGCTGCTGCGGGTGCCGATCGTCAAGCACGTGCTCGAGGATCCCCATGCCATCCTGCGGTACCTGGCCACCTGGAACCTCTGGAACGGCATTCTTGGCGCGGTGTTCCTCGTCATCTCGCTCGTCGCGCTCTTCCGGGTGCGGCGCGAGCTCTCGCTCGGCGCGCTCGAGTGGACCGGAGGGATGGCGGCGATCACGCTCTGGTCGGTGACGACCCCGCCGAACGCCCGGATGATCCTCATCGCCGCCCCGGCCGTGCTCGTCTGGGCTCGCCGGCTCCGCTCAGGCAAGCTTGCGATCTTCGTCGGCGCCGAGCTCGTGCTGTTCGTCCTCGCGAGCGCGCTGACCTTCTCCGGCCACATGCTGCCCTGACGGTCAGCGCCCCAGAGCCGCCAGCAGGCGCTACGCGGGCCCCGGACGGGTCAGGACGAGCCGCTGCTCGGGGCCGTCCATGCCCCGGTCGTCGCCTTGCTCGACCTCGTCCGGGACCGGAAGCGCCGCAGATCCGGCGCCGGCGATCGGCAGCGGTCGCCTCGGCCTGCGGCTTCCCGAGCTGCCACCGCGCCCGCGATGCACGAGGAGCCCGCGCAGCGGGTCCGGCACAGCCTCCAGCGCCGCCACGACGACCGGAAGCGCTCGGAAGCGCTCGAAGGTCGCCTCGTCGTGGAGCTCGATCTCGAGCACGCTGCCCCAGGGATGGTGGTGCCACTCCCAGTCCGTGGCGCCGAGACCGAGCCCTGCCTGGACGAGGGCGTCCCCTTGGACGTCCGCCCAGGCGCGGGCGCTTCCCGGCCCGTCGGACACCTCGATCGAGAACCACTCCGCCACGAGGCGGAGCTTATGTCCGTGCCTATGCGACGGCGACTGCTCCCTCGGTCGCGGCAAGCTCCTCCTTGCGGGCCCGGACGAGCACGGCCGCCGCCACGGTCGCGATCCCGAGGAAGGCGGCGGCGTAGACGAAGGCGACCGCGTAGCCGTGGACGAGCCCCCGTGCCACGACGGCGGCCGCGTGCCCGTGGAGGGCCAGGTAGCTCGCCGTCGCCGACGCGGCGACGGTGTTCAACAGGGCGGTGCCGAGCGACCCGCCGACTTGCTGGGTCGCGTTCACGAGCGCGCTGGCGACGCCGGCGTCGTGCTCTGCGACGCCGACGAGCGCCGTCGAGCTCAGCGCGACGAAGGCGAAACCGAGCCCGGCGCTCATCACGAGCTCTGCAGGAAGGACGTGTGCGGCGAAGCTCGAGTGCACGCCGATCTGCGTCAGCCAGACGACGCCGGCGACGCCGGCGAGGAAGCCGCCCGCCATGAGCGGGCGGGGTCCGAAGCGGGGGAGCGCCTTGCTGGCGAGCCCGGCGGTGAGCACGACGGCGCCGGAGAACGGGAGGAACGCGAAGCCGGTCCTGAGGGCGGAGTACCCGAGGGTGATCTGCAGGTAGTACGTCATGAACAGGAACATCCCGAACAGGCCGATCCCCGCCATGAACGACCCGAGGAAGGAGCCGCCGCGGTTGCGGTCGGCGAGGACCCGCATCGGCAGGAGCGGGTGCGTCGTGCGCAGCTCCACGGCGACGAAGACGGTGAGGAGGGCGACCCCGGCCGCGAGCAGAGCGACCGTGCTCGCAGCCGACCAGCCGGACTGGTACGCCTCCTGGAAGCCGTAGACGATCGCGACGAGCCCGAGCGTCACCGACGCAGCTCCCGGCAGGTCGTAGCGACGGTCACCCGCCGCACGGCTCTCGCTCACGAGGCGGGCGCCGGCGATCGCGGCGAAGACGGCCACGGGGGCGTTGACGAGGAGGCACCACCGCCAGGAGGCGTACTCGGTGAGGATCCCGCCGAGCAGCAACCCGACAGCGGACCCGCCGCCGGCGATGGCTCCGTAGACCGCGAAGGCGGTGGCCCGTTCCTTCGCCTCGGTGAAGGTCACCGTGATGAGGGCGAGGGAGGCCGGGGCCATGAGCGCTCCGAACGCCCCCTGCAGCGCCCGTGCGCCGAACAGCATCGCCGGGTCCTGCGCCAGACCTCCGAGCGCGGACGCGGCCCCGAAGCCGATCAGCCCGACGATGAACATGCGCTTGCGCCCGATGAAGTCGGCGATCCGCCCGCCGAGGAGGAGAAGGCCGCCGAAGGCGAGCGTGTAGGCGGTGATCACCCACTGGCGGTCGATGGTCGAGACGTGCAGCGCTCGCTGGGCGGAGGGGAGCGCGATGTTCACGATCGTCGCGTCCAGCACGACCATGAGCTGGGCGACGGCGATGACCGCGAGGGCCTTCCAGCGGCGCGGGTCGGGCGCGTCCGCGGGCTCCGCCGGGCGCGCCGCACGGTCGTCGCCGGGGGCGTCGACCGGGGCGAGGGTGTCGGAACCGGGGTGAGGCATCGGATCTCCTTGCCTGGTACGGATCGCGGGCGGGGCGGTCGCTGGGATCGGGGACGGGGTCTCGACGGCTGGGCGACGTGCTGGCAGACGAAGGCGACTGTACGTGGCGTCTCGGACAAGGGCTGTCCGGTTTGCCTGGCCGGGCGGGCCCCCGCCCGGCAGGAGACCGCGTGCCCGGCTCGACGCCCGGTACGAGACCGTCTCGTTCCGCAATCCTAGCGACATGATCTCCGAAACGCAACGGTATCGTTTCTTAAAGCGGCTCGCCACGCGGCGGGAATGCGGTCCGGCGAGCGGGCGTTCCGCGAACGGACAGACGACCGAGGAGGCACCGTGGCCGACTTCACCCAGACGCTCCCGCTGCTCCCGCTGACGTCGGGGGTCGTCCTGCCCGGGATGGTCTTCACCATGGCGCTAGAGACCGACGAGGCGCGCGCCGCGGCCGAGGCCGCCGTCTCG
>JAKAOD010000438.1 GCA_021823365.1 Actinomycetes bacterium
CCAACCTCCCCCACCCGCACCTCTTCCCACGGAACGTCCCCCTCCCGCACTTCCCCCCACGGCACGTGGGCGTCGCCCGTCACGCTCGACCGGCTGGTCGAAGACGTCGTCGGGCTCTCGTTCCCGATCGCCACGCCGGCACACGTGTACTGGACCGAGGCGCGCCCCTCGGAGGGCGGTCGCCAGGTGCTCGTCCGGGTGCCCATCACCGGCGGCGCCGGCGGCATCGGCGGCATCGGCGGCATCGGCGGCGCGGGCCCCGGGGGTGAGCCCGAGGAGGTCATCCCGCCCGGCTTCAACGCCCGGACCACGGTCCACGAGTACGGCGGCCTGTGCACCGCCGTGCACCACGACCCCGTCACGGGCGACACGGTGTACTTCTCCAACTTCGCCGACCAGCGCCTCTACCGCGTCGTGGCCGGTGAGACGCCGTCGCCGATCACCCCCGAGCCTCCGTCTCCCGGCGCGCTGCGCTACGCCGCGCCGGTCCTGAGCGGCGACGGCCGCCACCTGCTCGCGGTGAGAGAGCGCCACGGCGATCCCGACGTGCCCGCAGACGTCGTGAACGAGGTGGTCGTGCTGGCGACGGACGGCGCTGCAGAGCCGCGCGTGCTGCTCTCGGGCCACGACTTCTACTCCCACGTCACGGTCTCGCCCGACGGCCGGCGCGTCTCGTGGGTGAGCTGGGACCACCCGAACATGCCCTGGGACGGCACGGAGCTGTGGGAAGCCGACCTCGACGTCGACGCCTCCTGCGTCCGCGCCGCGCGCCTGGTCGCAGGTGGTCCCTCGGAGTCGGTGACCCAGCCGAAGTACGCCTCGGACGGCACGCTCCACTACGTCTCGGACCGGACGGGGTGGTGGAACCTCTACGCGGCGCCCGCCGGCAGGACGGTCCGGGTGCTCGGGCCCATGGAGGCGGAGCTGGGGCTCCCCGACTTCGTCTTCGGCCTCTCCTCCTACGCGCTGCTGAGGGACGGCACCGTGCTCGCCACGTGGCGCCGGGACGGCCTGGACCACGTCGGCGTCCTGGCTCCCGGCGCGGACGAGTTCACGGAGGTGGACTGCGGCTTCACCTCCGTCACCCAGCTCCGCAGCGACGACGAGGGTTCGTGCGCAGTCGCCGTCGCCGGCTCGGCGACCTGTCCGCCGAGCGTCGTGCGCATGGAGCTGTCGGGGCCGGCGGCGGTGGACGTGCAGGTCCTGCGACGGTCGCGTTCTGGCGTCGTCGACGCGGGGTACCTGTCGACCCCCGAGCCGGTCGACTTCCCGACCGAGGGCGGGGAGGTGGCCCACGCGCTCTACTACGCGCCGGCCAACCGGGACTTCGCAGCCCCCTATGGCGACCGGCCGCCGCTGATCGTGACCGTCCACGGCTGGCCCACGTCGGCGGCCGTGCCGGTGCTCAACTACGCGATCCAGTTCTGGACGAGCCGCGGCTTCGCGGTCGTCGACGTGAACTACGGCGGCAGCTCGGGCTACGGGCGCGTGTACCGGGAACGGCTGCGGGGCCGGTGGGGAGTGGTCGACCTCGCCGACTGCGTGCGCGCCGCGGCGCACCTCGCCGCGACCGGGCGCGCCGACGGCGACCGGCTCGTCATCCACGGGGGGAGCGCGGGCGGCTACACGGCGCTGTGCGGGGCGACGTTCACCGACGTGTTCGCCGCCGGGGCGAGCTACTACGGCATCGCCGACGCCGCCGTGCTCGCGCAGGACACGCACAAGTTCGAGCTCCACTACCTCGACGGCCTGTTCGGACCGTGGCCCGAGGCGGCGGACGTCTACCGAGCACGCTCACCCGCCTTCCATGCCGAAGGCCTGCGCACCCCCCTCATCGTCTTCCAGGGGCTGGAGGACAAGGTCGTGCCGCCGGCCCAGGCGGAGATCATGGTCGCAGCGCTCCGTGAGAACGGCGTGCCCCACGCATACGTCGAGTACGCGGGGGAGCAGCACGGCTTCCGCAGAGCCGAGAGCATCCGCCGCACCGCGGAGGCCGAGCTCTTCTTCTACGGCCGCGTCCTCGGCTTCACGCCGGCCGACGAGCTCGAGCCGGTCGAGATCGCCCACGAGCGCCGCATCGGGACCTGACGCGCCGCGAGACGCCGGCGACGGCTGCCTCCTACCTCGTCTCGTCCCGGGTCGCCCGGCGCGGAGGCACCGGCACCCGCAACAGGTCCGAAGCGGCGATCACGTCTCCTGCGAACGCCGCTGCGGCCTCCTCCACGAGCGCCTGGACGTCTTGGTAGCGCTGGGAGAAGTGCGTGAGGAGAAGCCGCCGAGCGCCGGACTCCGCAGCGAGCCGGCCCGCCTCGGAGGCGGTGAGGTGACCCCAAGCAGCTGCCAGGCCCGCCTCGGACGACGCGAACGTCGCCTCGCAGACGAGCAGGTCGGCCCCGTCGGCGAGGGTCAGCGCGCCCTGGCACCAGGCGGTGTCCATCACGAAGGCGACGACCTGACCTGGGCGCTCGACGCTCATCTCATCGAGCATGACGCGGCGCCCGCCGGCGGTGACGGCCCCCTCACGCTGGAGCCGACCGACGTCGGGCCCCGAGATGCCCGCGGCCGCGAGCCGATCCAGGAGCATCGCGCGACCGGAACGTTCCTCCACCCGCCACCCGATCGCGTCGACCGGATGGCGAAGGGCGGCCGCGCGGAGCGTCCAGGTCTGCATCTCGTCCACCGTCACCAGCCGAGCGTCCGACGGCGCGACCTCCACTGGCTGCAGGCGCAGGTCGAGGCGGTCGTCGAACACCGAGGCGTGGCGCAACCGGTCGACGTACTCGCCGCCGGACACAGGGAAGGACACGGCGACGGGCCGGG
Organism: Actinomycetes bacterium; assembly: GCA_021823365.1. The sequence continues at coordinate 2,821 of JAKAOD010000438.1, forward strand.
TCACGCCGTCGAGCGACATCCGTTGCAGCACGCCCGGGAGCCCGAGGCAGTGGTCACCGTGGACGTGCGTGATGCAGATCCTCGTCACCGCGGACGCGGGCACGCCCGCGAGGAGCATCTGGCGCTGGGTTCCTTCGCCCGGGTCGAAGAGCACGCCTTCGTCGTCCCACCGGAGGAAGTACCCGTGGTGGTTCCGCGTGCGAGTCGGCACCTGACTGGCCGATCCGAGGACGACGAGCTCGCGCACCACGCCGGCGC
>JAKAOD010000439.1 GCA_021823365.1 Actinomycetes bacterium
ATCGTGAGCGTCTGGCTCGCCGGCGTGCCGACGCCGTTCGAGGCGGTGATCGTGAGGGTGTAGGTGCCGGCCGTCCCTTGCGCCGGGGTGCCGGAGATCGTCGCCGTCCCGTTCCCGTTGCTCGCGAAGCTGAGCCCGGAGGGAAGCGCGCCCGACACGCTCAGGGTCGGCGACGGCGAGCCCGTCGCCGTCACCGTGAAGCTCGTGGCCGTCCCGGCAATCGCCTTCACGCTCGACGCGCTCGTGATCGCCGGGCCGCTCCCCGGCGGCGCGTACAGCTCGGCCACGCCGGTCGTCGCCGACGGACCGCTCTGGCCGCCGGCGACGAGGACCTCGCCGCTCGAGAGCGGCGCGACAGCGCCGAAGCCGCTCGGCTGGAGCAGCCGGCTCGTCGCCGCCCAGGTGCCGCTGGACGTGACGTAGTACTCGGTGGCGCCGGTCACGTCGCCGTTCGAGTCGACGAGGCCGCCCGCGTAGAGGACGTCGCCCGAGGCCATCCTCGCCGCGGCGGCGCCGTAGGAGGCTACGGGGAGCGCACCCGTGGCAGTCCAGGCGCCGTCGGACGGGCTGAAGTACTCGGCGGCGCCGGTCGCCGCGCCTGACGGGCTGGTCTCGCCGCCGGCGACGAGGACGTCGCCGTCGGGGAGGCGAGTCGATGCACCATAGGCGACGGCCGCGAGCATCGAGCTCGTCGCCGACCAGGCGCCTTCCGGCCCGCCCGAGGGGCTGAAGAGCTCGGTCGCCGAGGTGACGCTCGGCGAGCCGCCGCTCGGCTGGCTGATCCCGCCGGCGACGAGGACCTCGCCGTCGGGCAGGCGTGCCGAGGCCGCGCCGGCGACCCCGAGGGTCATCGAGGGTGTCGAGATCCAGGCGTTGCTCGCCGGGAGGTAGAGCTCGGCGTTGGCGGTCGTCGACGTCGCGCTGCCCGAGCCCGTGAGCCCGCCGGCGACGAGGACCTCGCCGTCGGGGAGCAGCGTAGCCGACGCGCCGGTCACGGCGAGACCGCCGGGAAGCGGGGCCGCCGCCGACCAGCTGTCGGTCGAGGGGTCGAAGAGCTCGACGTCGCCGGTCGGCGCCGGGGACGAGGCCGATCCCGTGTTGCCGCCGACGAGGAGGACCTCGCCGTCGGGGAGCACCGCCGAGGCCGCGCCGGCGACCGCGACGGGCAACGCGTTCGCCGTCGGCGACCAGATGCCCGTCGAGGGGTCGTAGAGCTCCGCCGCGTCCGTCGGCGAGGCGCCGCCGGGCGAGGTCCACCCGCCGGCGACGAGGAAGTCGCCGTCGGTGAGCAGGGCGAAGGCGGGGTGCGACCGGGCAGCCGCGAGCGTCCCAGTCACCGACCATCCGCCGGGCGTCGCGGCCGCCGCCGGTCCGGCCGGACCGCCGGCCACCGCCACTACGACCCCGATCCCCGCGCCGGCCGCGGCGAGCACGGCCGCGCCGGCTCGGCCAGCGGCACGCCCCGCCCAGCTTGCCCGACCGGCGGTCGACGCCATCGTCCTGGTCCGGCCGGCGGCGACCGGGCACCTGCTGCTTCCTGACTTCCCGACGCGCAAGAGACCGACCCCCGAGAGAGACCCGCGCCCCGGTCGAGGCACGACGCCTCTCTGTTCTAGCTGGCGGTTGCGCGCGCGAGGTGAGCGCAGTGTGAGGAGAGGATCAGGGGAGTGCCGCGGCGCGGCCCGCCGTGTGCCCGCCGCCCGCCGCTACGAGCTGCGCCGGGTGGCCCGGGCGAGCGAGGCCGCAAGGGCGATCACCCAGACGATCGGCAGGCCCCACCATGCGCTCACCCCGGCGTGGTGAAGGAGCGCCACGGCGGCGAGCCCGGCCACGACGCCGATCGCCAGGGTGACGTCGTCCCCGACGATGAAGTCCCACCAGAACAGGCCGAAGCTCCGCGGCACGCCTGCCAGCTTCTTGAGCACCTTCATGACGCTGCCGCCCGGGTCGCGCCCCGCTCGAGGGCGCCCTGCCGGACGCCGCGGAGGTAGGCGGCGGTCCCGAGCGACAGCACTGCGACGGCGGGGATGATGCCCGCCAGCGAGGCGTCCGAGCCCGGCCAATGCGCGCCGGCGCCCTCCGCCCCCCAGAAGGAGCCGAAGCTCGTGAGCATCACGCCTACGGCAAACTTGATCGTGTTCTCCGGCACGCGCGACAGCGGGCCGCGCACGATCGCCGCCAGGCCGACCACCACGGCGATCGCGGCCGCCGCGGCGAGAGCGGCCAGGGGAACCTCGTGGGCGTTGGCTCCGAAGGTGAGGACGATGAAGGCGACCTCGAGGCCCTCGAGAAGGACGGCCTTGAAGGCAAGGGTGAAGGCGTAGGAGTCGCCGCCCATCCAGCCGCGCTTCTCGCCTGCAGCCCCGCTCGCCTGGGCGATCTGCCTCTCGAAGGCGGCCGCCTCGTCGTGGAGCGACTTGTACCCCGAGGCCCGCAGGATCGCCTTGCGCAGCCAGCCGAGCCCGAAGACGAGGAGCAGCCCCCCGACGACCAGGCGCAGCGGGTCGAGCGGGATCTGCGTCAGGGCAGGGCCCAGCGCGCCGACGACGGCGGCCAGCGCCGCCACGCCGAAGCCGACGCCGCGCAGCGACGAGGACCAGCTGCGGGTCAGCCCGACGGCCACCACGACGGTCGCCGCCTCGACTGCCTCGACGGCGCAGGCGAGGAACGCCGCGACGAACAGGAACGTGAGGGTCACGCGGCTGATCTTAACAGCTGTTACATCGCTATGCTCGCGATTGTTAGCTGCGACGCGGCGCCCCGGGCGGGACGTGACGGCGGGATGGGGGCTCGGCGTGAAGGGCACGAGGGACCAGGGGAGCCCGGTGCGGGGGGAGGGCGAGGGACCCGGTCACGACGCCCCGGCGCAGGCGCCCCGGCGCTGGCTCGTCCTCGTCTACCGGGTGCCGAGCGAGCCGAGCCGGCTGCGGGCGTCGCTCTGGCGCCGTCTCAAGGCCCTCGGCGCCGTCTACCTCCAGAGCGCCGTCGCCGCCCTCCCCGAGGGCGCGGAGGCCGAGCGGGCGCTCCGTCGCCTGCGGAGACAGATCGTCGATGAGATGGGCGAGATCGGA
>JAKAOD010000440.1 GCA_021823365.1 Actinomycetes bacterium
TCCGATCTCCTCGGATGCTGGAACGCGGATGGGGGCGCGTCGTGAACATGACGTCGGTGACCGGCCCGGTGGCAGCGATCGGCAACGACGTCGCGTACGCCGCGGGTAAAGCCGCCATGGTCGGCCTGACGAGAGCCGTCGCGCTCGACGTTGCCGGCCGCGGGGTGACGGTCAACGCGGTGGCCCCGGGCTGGATCGCCACCGGGTCCGCGCTCCCATACGAGCTTGAATTGGGCGTCGGCACCCCGGTCGGGCGGTCCGGAACGCCCCAGGAAGTTGCCTCAGTCGTCGCGTGGCTCTGCTCGCCCGGAGCGAGCTACGTCACCGGCCAGGTGATCGTGGTGGACGGCGGCAACATGATCGCCGAGGAGCGCTTTCACCGGCCCCATCGCGAACCCTCTGACTGATCAGCGAAGCCGAGGAGAAGACAATGGCCGCCCGAATCGATCTGCTGGCGACGGGGTACGCGGACACAAGGGTGGCGAGCACGATCGTGCTCGTCCGAGACGCGGGCGCGACCATCGTCGTCGACCCGGGTATGGTCGCCGAGCGTCGGATGCTCCTCCGCCAACTTGACGAGCTCCGTACCCCTCCGGACACGGTGACCGACGTCGTGCTGAGCCATCATCATCCCGACCATACGCTGAACGCCGCGCTCTTCGGGAACGCACGGTTCCACGACCACTGGGCAATTTACAAAGGAGACCTGTGGGAGGAGCGGGCGGGCGACGGACGGGCCTTGTCACCATCCGTCCGGCTGCTCGCAACGCCTGGCCACACCCACGAGGACATCACCACCTTGGTGGAGAGCGAAGAAGGCCTCGTCGCGTGCACGCATCTGTGGTGGTCGGTTGGGGGGCCCGAGGTCGACCCTCTCGCCGTTGACCAGTCGCTCCTCGAGCGCTCGCGCGCGAAGCTCCTCGACCTCCATCCCGCTTTGATCATCCCTGGACACGGCGCTCCCTTCATTCCCGGTGACCTTCCGACACGAGCCTCGCGTGTTGCCGATGAGCCGTTGCAATGGCACGAGGCGCCATAGCCTGTCGGAGATGGCGGAAGTGGCCGGAATCCTGGAGCTGACCGGCCTCACGCGGCGCTTCGGCGGCGTCACGGCCCTCGACGACCTCTCCTTCACGGTAGCCAGCGGGAGGGTGACCGGCTTTCTCGGGCCGAACGGCGCGGGCAAGACCACGACGATGCGCGCCATCTTCGGTCTCACCGAGCTCGACCACGGTCACGTCGGCTGGAATGGTGGAGCAGTCGGCCCGCGTCAGCGCCGGCGGTTCGGCTACATGCCTGAGGAAAGAGGTCTCTATCCCGGCATGATCGTCGGCGAACAACTTCAGTACCTCGGCAGACTGCATGGAATGGCACCTGGGGCCGCCGCCGACGCGGCCACCCGCTGGCTGGAGCGCTTGGACCTGGCGGACCGCGCGTCGAGCAAGGTGAGCTCGCTCTCTCACGGCAACCAGCAGCGTGTCCAGCTCGCTGCCGCGCTCATGCACGAGCCGGAGCTACTCGTCCTCGACGAGCCGATGGCTGGGCTCGATCCCACAGGAATCGAAACGTTCGGCGCGGTTCTCACCGAACAGGCTCACGCGGGCCGATGTGTGCTCTTCTCGAGCCATCAGCTCGACCTCGTCGAAGAGCTCTGCGAAGCCGTCGTGATCATCGATCACGGGCGGGTCGTCGCTTCGGGCCAGGTCGAAGAGCTCGAGATCGGGGGCTCTCCGCGTCTTTCGGTCCGCGTGGAAGGGGACCGCGATGGGAGGTGGGCGCGCGACCTTCCCGGCATCCAGGTCTCAGAGGTGAAGGGGGGCCAGGTGAGGCTCGTGCTCCCTCCCGATGCGGACAGCGATGCAGTGCTCGACGCCGCTCGCCGGACGGGCCGCGTCCTCGAGTTCACCTTCGAGCGTCGCAGGCTCTCCGAAGTGTTCCGGGAGGCGGTGCGGTAGTGAAGGACTTCTTCTACGCGATTGGCGCCGCCGCGGTGCTCTTGCTCGTCGTGCGCCGGCGTCGCTCGGGCCGGCAGCCTCCTGGACGCATTCCGGTGCAGCGCTTGGCGAGCTCGCTGGGCGGCTTCCACCTTGCAGGGGACACCGGCCTCGTCGCCCTGCGCGAGGTCCGCGAGCGGCTACGCGGACGGTTCTTCAAGGTCATCACCCTCATTCTGCTCGGGGTCGTCGCTGCAGCCATCATCATCCCGACCCTCCATTCCTCGACGCGTCCCGTGGTCAAGATCGGAGTCGCTGGGATCCTCACTTCCACGCAGGACCGAGCCGTGACCGCTGCTCTCGCCCACATCGACCAGCGTGGGCAGCTGATCGTTCAGCCTGACCTGGCCAGCGCCCGGACTGCGCTTCGCGCGGGCCAGTTGACGATGGTCATCGACCACGGGCGCGCGCTCATGGTCGAGACACCCGTGTCGAGCTCATCCACAACGACGGCGTCCGCTGCCATTGCGATCGCCGAGGCCCTCGGTTCCGAGAGCGCCTTTCGTGCCGCAGGGCTCACGGCCACACAAGCCAGCGCCGTCGCGCACGCGGAGCCTCTGCCCATCCTCAGTCAGGCCCCGCGGCAGAAGGGGGCGTCTCGCGGCACCGCGGTCATCGGTCTCATCTTCATCTTCATCTTGCTCACGCAATACCTCACGTGGACCCTGGTCGGCGTCATGGAGGAGAAGGCCAGCCGGGTGGTCGAAGTCCTGTTGGCCACGGTCCGCCCCGTGCAGCTCCTCGCGGGAAAGGTGCTCGGGATAGGTCTTGTCGCTCTGCTCCAGGCCGGTCTTGTGGTGGCCTTCGCGCTCATCCTGGCGGATGCCGTCGGCTCGGACATCCTCCACGGTACGGCTCCGATCGTCGTCGTGGCGTCCCTCGTCTGGCTCGTGCTCGCGTACGCCTTCTACTCGTGGGTCTTCGCCGCTGCGGGAGCCATGGCGGAACGGCAGGACCAAGCCCAGAGTCTCAGCCTTCCACTCAGCGTACCCATCATCGTCGGATACGTCCTCGCCCTCGTGAATGCCGGACCGGGCCCTACGTCGTTCCTCGTCAAGATCTTCGCGTACCTT
>JAKAOD010000441.1 GCA_021823365.1 Actinomycetes bacterium
GGAGCTTGTAGTGGAGCTTCTGCCCTTGCGCGAGCTGGTCGCGCATCGCGCGCATCGCCCTGGCGAAGGACCGGACGGGCTCTGCGACCTCGGGCCGGCGGAGGTCCTCGAAGACCTCTTGGCGGTAGACGACCGTGGAACGCTCTACGGGGCCGCGCCAGATGAGCGGGGCCAGCCGGTACTCGTCCCGCCCGGCTGTGATCGCTGCGACGACCTGGTTGAGGTACAGGTCGGCGAAGCACGCAGGCTCCACCTGCGCCTCCCGCCGCTCGCGCCGGCTCGGGCCCTCGAAGAGCACGCTGCTGAACGATCCGGGCCGTCCGCCGTCCACCATCGGGACATCCGGCGGGGCCTTGGCCCGATCCTCTCGGGAAAGCTCGATCTCCGGTGCCCTCACTGGCTCCCTCCTGCTTCTGCGAGGAGCCATTAGCCGCACCGGGCGTTTCGGCCTGAGGACCCCGGCGGGACCCATCGCCGGACGGGCGCGCGCGCCCGCGACATCATGCTAGCGACGGCCGCCAGCCATGGTCACGCCGGGGCGTGTCGCGGCCCCCGGTGCCTGCCTCGCTCCCGTCGCCGTCGTACGACCGCCGTCGTGCGACGCGCCTGATCGCGCGCCTCGTGATCCGCCGGGGGAGGGCGTGGCGCAGGCGGTGTGCCATGCTTCGGCTGGGGACCATGCGTCCCGGACCTTCGGCCCTCGCCAGCACCCCGGTCCCCGGCGACGATGGCCGGCGTCCGGATGCGAGCGATCAGGAGGCGCGATGACGATCACCGTTGACGAGCTGCACGCGATCGAGATCCTCGACTCGCGCTCGAGGCCGACGCTCTCGGTCACGCTGCGCACGGCGGACGGCAAGGTCGCTCGCGCCGGGGTCCCGTCGGGGGCGTCGACGGGCTCGCGCGAGGCGGTCGAGCGCCGCGACGGCGACAAGAGCCGCTTCGGCGGCCAGGGCGTGCTCGGTGCAGTCGCGAGCGTCAACGGCGAGATTGCCGACAGCGTGCGCGGGCGGACCTTCGAGAGCCTCGCCGCTCTCGACGCCGCGGTCATCGAGCTCGACGGGACGGAGAACAAGTCCCGTCTCGGCGCCAACGCCATCGTCGGCGTCTCGATGGCGGCGGCTCGCGCCTTTGCCGAGCGCGCCGGGCTCTCCCTCTGGCAGACGTTTCGCGGATCGGTGAGCGGCCCGCGCATGCCGGTGCCTCAGTTCAACGTGATCAACGGTGGAGCGCACGCGAGGAACGAGCTCGACTTCCAGGAGTTCATGGTCGCCCCGCTCGGCGCGCCCAGCATCGCCGAGGCGGTGCGCGCCGGGTCGGAGGTCTACGGCGCCCTGCGGAGCCGGCTCTCGGCTCGCGGCCTGTCGGTCGGCCTCGGAGACGAAGGCGGGTTCGCGCCCGAGATCGCCCAGCCGGAGGAGGCGCTCGAGCTGCTCGTCACCGCGATCGAGGATGCCGGCTACCGGGCAGGGCGGGACGGTGTCGCCCTGGCGATGGACCCTGCCTCGAGCGAGTTCTACCGGGACGGGGCCTACCACGTCGCCGGCGAGTCGCTCTCGAGCGCCGAGATGATAGAGCGCTACGCCGAGATGGCCGAGCGTTTTCCTGTCTGGCTGGTCGAGGACGGGCTCGCCGAGTCGGACTGGGACGGCTGGGTGCAGCTCACCGAGCGCCTCGGCGACCGCCTCGAGTTGGTCGGCGACGACATCTTCTGCACGAACCCGAAGATCATCGCCGAGGCGATCGAGCGCACGGTGGCCAACTCGTCTCTCATCAAGCTCAATCAGATCGGCACGGTGACCGAGACGCTGGAGGCGATGCGGACCTGCCGGGATGCCGGCTACGCCCAGTGCGTCTCGCACCGCTCCGGGGAGACCGAGGACGTCTTCATCGCCGACCTCGCCGTCGGCACGGGTTGCGGCCACATGAAGACCGGAGCACCGGCGCGGGGCGAGCGCGTGGCGAAGTACAACCGGCTCGTCGAGATCGAAGACGCCGAGCGCCTTCCCTACGGTCTCGCCTGAGTCCGCGTGCCGAGAGGCGGATGCGCTCGCAGACGCCCGAGAGCGTCGCGGCACGCTGGGAGAGCGTCGACGCGGCACCGTCGTGAGCCGTGCAGCCGTGCAGCCGTGCAGCACGGCAGGGGCCGTGGGTCAAGGCTCCGCGACGGAGCAGGTCTGCGCCATGGAGGCGGCGTCCTGGTTGGCCGGCGAGCCCTGGACCGACCACCCGCGCTCGGTCCATCCGGTCATCGCCGGGGTCGCGCGGGCGGCGGACGACAGCGTGAGCGACGCCGAGCGGACAGGGCTCTGGCCGCCGCCGCTCCGCTGCGAGCGGGTACGGGAGCTCGAGCGGCACCTCCGCTCCTGAGCTTCCCGACGAGGTTGGTTACGATGAGGTCATGGTGAAGAAGCTGCTCATCCTGGCTGTGCTCGTCGCCCTCGGCGTCGTGGCGGCGAAGCGCCTGCGCTCGAGCTGAGCTGGCCGCGCGCCCCGTGGCGGGCGAGCGCCCGGGCGAGCAGCCTCAGCCCGGCGCCGGTGTAGCTGCGCCCGAGCCACCAGGCGAGCGCCATGACCGCGAGCGCGACCATCGGGACCGCCGTGCGGGGCGCCGGTCGCGGTGCCTCCCGGAGGCGGTCGCGCACCCGGTCGCGCAGGCGCACGGGGCGGACGAAGTGGAGGACCTCCCACGAGCGGTCGCGCGCGATGCGCGCCAGCACCCGGTCGGGGTTCACGGCGACGGGGTGGCCGACGGCCTCGAGCATCGGCACGTCGGTGTAGGAGTCGCTGTAGGCGTACGAGGCGGCGAGGTCGATGCCGCGCCGCTCGGCGAGCTCCGTCATCGCTTCCGCCTTGTACGGCCCGTAGGCGTAGAAGGCCACGGCGCCGGTGTACCGCCCGTCGGAGTCGACCTCGGCGCCACTCGCGATCGTCTCGTCGACCCCGAGGTGGCGGCCGAGAGGGGTGACGATCTCCTCCGGCGAGGCCGAGACGATGACGACGAGCCGGCCCTCGGCCCGGTGCTGCTCGATGAGGTCCATCGCCTC
>JAKAOD010000442.1 GCA_021823365.1 Actinomycetes bacterium
CGATCTGCACCTGTCGCCTGCCTTCTGGCCGATCCTAGGACTGCGACGGCGTGGCGGGCGAAAAGGCGGCGAGCAGCCCGGACAGGGCTGCCCTGAGCCTCTCAGGCGTTCAGTCGCTCCCGAGCTCCCGTCGCCACACGTTGGTCTCTCTGCGGACGAAGCCGCAACGCTCGTAGAGCCGGTTTGCCGCGGCTCGGCTCGGGCGGGAGGTGAGGTCGACGGTCCGCGCGCCTGCAGCCTTGGCGACCTCGAGGGCCTCGGCGACGAGCGCCGCGCCGACGCCGCGCCCCCGGATCGCCTCGTCGACGACGACGTCCTCGACGATCGCGCGCACCCCCGTCGGTATCCGGAACACGACGAGGGCGAGCATCCCGACCACCTTGCCCTCGACCCGTGCGAGCAAGAGCGAGGTCCCAGGGGCGCCGGCAATCGCCTGGAGGATCGCGGGATCCGGCGGCGGTGCCGAGGACAGCTGCGGCACCAGGCGCGCGACGGCCGCGATCTCGCCGGGCGTCAGCTCGCCCGCGCACGCGACGGCGACGGGCGGCTCGGCCATCCGGCGAGCGTAACCGCCCTGGAAGCCGAGGAGGCTGGCGTGGGAGCCGAGATGACCGCGCCAGGCGGCACGCGCCCACGGCGCCGGCGTCTCTTGGCGTCCGGGAGCATCGTACGCCGCCGGTAGTGTGGCGGGAGCGAGGGAGGAGCGGGGATGCGAGTGGGGCGCAAGAGCATGGCGGAGCGCTTCGCCGTGCCGCTCGGCGGGAGCGGGCGCGCCTGGCCGCTCCGGCGAAGGTCGCGCGCCGGGCTCCGCCCGAGCATCGTCGTCGCCGCCTTCGAGGGATGGAACGACGCGGGCGAGGCGGCGTCGCGCGCGGTCGGGCATCTCGTCCGGGCCTGGGGCGCCGTGCCGCTCGCCGAGATCGACCCCGAGGAGTTCTTCGACTTCACCGAGCTGCGTCCGGAGATCTCGATCGTCGACGGGCAGCACCGCGAGGTCTCCTGGCCCGCGACGACGGTGTCGCTCGCCGGTGCCGAGGGTGGTGGGCCCGACGTCGTGCTCCTCGAAGGGCCCGAGCCGCACCTACGCTGGCGCGCCTACTGCGACGCCGTCGTCGGCATCGCGCGCCGGGCGCGTGCGACGCGGGTCGTGACGCTCGGGGCGTACCTGTCGGAGGTGTCCCACGCCCGCCCCGTCCCGGTGAGCGGCGTCTCGAGCGACGACGACCTGCTGGCACGGCACGGGCTCAGCCCGTCGCTGTACGAGGGACCGACCGGCATCGTCGGCGTGCTCGGCCCGGCGCTCGATCGTGCCGGGCTTGCCTCGACGTCGGTGTGGGCGAGCGTGCCGTGCTACTCGGTCCCGGTCTCGGCTAAGGCGGCGCTCGCCCTTGTCCGCGTCGCCGCCGGGATCGTCGGTCGCGCCGTCGAGACGTCGGAGCTCGAGGAGGACGCGGCCGGCTACGAGCGGCGGATGGACGAGCTCGTGCGCGACGACGAGAACGTCGCCGCCTACGTCGCGCGCCTCGAGGAGATGGAGGACGTCGTCGGCGCCGAGCTCGCGGCGGAGGGGCTCGCCGAGGAGATCCAGCGGTACCTGCGCGGCAGGCAGCCCGGCTGATGGGGGTGCGCGCCGACTGCCGTCACTACGTGATGCGCAGCGTCGGGACCGGCGAGCGCGTCGAGCAGTGCCGTCTCGGGGCGGGTGGGCACGTGCCTTTCGCCTGCCCAGAAGGCTGCGTGCTGTTCGAGGCGCGGGTCACCTCGTCGGCCGGATGGCGCGTGCGCGGACCGGCCACCCAGCAGGAGCCGGGCGAGCGCGCCGGCAACGAGCCCCGGTAGCGGACCGGGCCGGTGCGGCGGCCGGGTTCAGCTCTCGAGGACGTCGCCGAGCCGCTCGACGCTGACGCCGCTGGCGTCGAGCCAGCCGATGGCTCGCCCGATGGCCGCCGCGTCGCCGGCGAGCTCGCAGACGACCCATCCCGACCCCTCCTCGACCGCGGCTCTCCGGATGTTCGGCTCGACGTCGAAGCGGCGGACGAGCTGCGCGAGCACCGGCTCGCGGACGAGCGCGTCCGGGAAGACGAGGCGCACTCGGGTCTTCATGATCCGGCGCGGGCGTGCTCGCGCGCCTCGAGCGCCGCGCGTGCGAGGTTGCCGGGGCGGAGCCCCTCGAGGTCCAGCGTGACGTAGCGGTACCCGGCGCCGTGGACGGCGGCGACGACCTCGTCGCGGCGCTCGACGGCGCGGGCGAGGTCGCCTGCGGGCAGCTCCACGCGGGCGAGGTCGCCGTAGTGGCGGACACGAAGCGCCCGGAAGCCGATCCTCCTGAGCGCCGACTCGGCCCGCGCCAGACGGCCGAGCAGCTCGGCCGAGATTGCGGTGCCGTGAGGGACGCGCGACGCGAGGCAGGCGGCCGCCGGCTTGTCCCAGGTACGAAGGCCGAGGGCACGGGACAGGTCGCGGACGGCGGCCTTCGTGAGGCCTGCGCCCACGAGAGGGAACGCCGCCCCGGCGGATCGGGCGGCGCGCTGGCCGGGACGGTGGTCGTCCAGGTCGTCGAGGTTGACCCCGAGGGCGACGACGGCGCCCTCGGCGGCGGCGATCGGCGCCAGGGCCTCCATCAGCTGGACCTTGCAGTGGTAGCAGCGGTCGAGCCCGTTCGCGGCGTAGTCGGCGACGTCGAGCTCGCGGGTCTCGACGGTGCTCCAGCGCAGCCCCCACTCGGCTGCGAACGCCGCACAGTCTTCGAGCTCCTCGGGGGCAAGCGAGGGCGAGACCGCAGTGACGCAGCGGACCTGATCGGCACCGAGGCGGCGCGTGGCGGCGGCGGCGAGGAGGCTCGAATCGGCGCCCCCGGAGAAGGCGACGACGACGCGGTCCAGCAATGCGAGCTCGCGCTCGAGCCGCTCCAGGCGCTCGTCCTTTCCGTCGACTTCGTCGACTCTGTCGTCGCGGGGCCCGCGCTCCTCCGGCGTCCCGAGGACCGGGCTCATGGTCGCGTGGTGCCGGTGCCGGTGCCGGTGCCGGTGCCGGTGCCGGT
>JAKAOD010000443.1:0-2728 GCA_021823365.1 Actinomycetes bacterium
TCCCGACCGGCTTGAAGTTCTTCAACTGGATCGGGACGATGTGGCGGGGCTCGCTCAAGTTCGACACGCCGATGCTCTTCGCGATCGGGTTCCTCGTCGTCTTCCTCTTCGGCGGGGTCACCGGGATCTTCCTCGCCTCGCCGCCGATCGACTTCGCGGTCCACGACACCTACTTCGTCGTGGCGCACTTCCACGAGGTGCTGTTCGGCTCGGCGGTGTTCGCCGGCTTCGCCGGCTTCTACTACTGGTACCCGAAGATGTTCGGCCGGATGATGCGCGAGAGCCTCGGCAAGGCGAGCTTCTGGTTCATGTTCGTCGGGTTCTGGGTGACCTTCCTCCCGCAGTACCTGCTGGGGCTCCACGGCATGCCGCGGCGCATCGCCGAGTACTCGGCGTCGACCGGCTGGACGACGCTGAACCGCATCTCCACCGTGGGCGCTTACCTGCTCTTCATCGCGGTCGCGATCATGCTCGTCAACGTCTACGTCTCATGGCGGAGGCCGATCCAGGCGCCGGCCAACCCCTGGGACGGCCACACCCTCGAGTGGGCGACGTCCTCGCCGCCGCCCCACCACAACTTCTACCGGCTGCCGCCGATCCGCTCGGAGCGACCGGTCTGGGACTACAACCACCCCGAGCACACCGTGCACAAGTACGAGGAGGAGCGCCGCGCCAAGCGTGACGGCACGCCGGTGCCGGCCCCGTCCGGCGCCGCTGCGGGTGAGGGGGGAGCGGGGGAGCCGTGAAGCACGAGTCCTACCTCATGCTGATCCTGGCCGTGTTCGGCGCCATCATCGCCTTCATCTTCTGGGCCGTCGGCCTGAACCGCTCGTACGTCACGATGACGAGCGGGGGCACGGTCATGCTCGCCGCCTTCTGCCTCCTCGGGCTCCTTCCCGGCGCCTACTACCTGTGGTGGTCCCGGCACATGACCCGGCGCGCCGAGGACGACCCCGGGGCGACGCCGGCGTCCGACGCGGGCAGCATCGTCGGAGTCTTCCCCTCCTCGAGCATCTGGCCGTTCGTCCTCGGCGGAGCCGCGTTGCTCGTCGCCCTGTCGCTGGTGTTCGGCTTCTGGACGGCCACGCTCGGCTTTGCCCTTGCCGTCTCCGCGCTCATCGGGGTGATCGTGGAGAGCCGGCGAGGCGGCGTCCACTGATCGCCCCGGGCCTGCCCGCGGCGCACGAGGCGGCCCGCGGACCTCTCAGCGTCGCCCTCCGGGCCGTCCGAGCCTGCGGGTGAAGCGGAGCACGGCGACGACGAGCACGGCGAGGAGCGCGAAGAAGACCGCCATTCCCGCGTAGAAGGGAGTGGGCACGCCTAACCGCCTCGCGGCCCGGGACGAGCCGCCGCCGCGGCAGCTGCAGCTGCAGCGGCGCCGGCGGCGGCGTGAGCCTCGCCGGCAGCGTCCGCGGCGCGACCGGAGTACGGCGAGCCGGCTCTGAGGCGCACGAGCCCTTCCTGCATGGCGCTCGCCACCAGGTTTCCCGCCACGTCGTGCAGCGTGCCCGCCGCGAGGCCCCTGGCGCCGTAGGCGACCGGGCTCCGGTGCTCGTACAGCAGCCACCGGTCGGCGCGCATCGGCCGGTGGAACCACATGCAGTGGTCGAGGCTCGCGCCGGCGACGCTCGGCTCGCCGCGGGGGATGCCGTGCCGCTGCAGGATCGAGTCGAACAGGGTGAGGTCCGAGGCGAAGACGACGACCGCGGCGTGCACGATCGGATCGTCGCCGAGAGGCCCCCCGGCGCGCAGCCACAACAGCTCGCGGCTCCCCACCTCGCCGTCGCGCGTCCAGGGCAGCTCCGTGACGAAACGGACCTCGAGGCCGTGCGGCTCGGGGAAGCCGCGCGGCGCCATCCGGGTGTCGCGCTCGGGCTCGCCCGGGGGCTCGAGGTCCTCGGGCGGCGGTGCCTCGGGCGGCGGGTCCTCGTGGACGAGCCCGGCCTCCTCGACGTGGAACGAGCACTGGAGGTTGAAGATCGCCTCGCCTCGCTGGATCGCGACGACCCGGCGCGTGGTGAACGACCGCCCGTCGCGGATGCGGTCGACCTCGTAGAGGATCGGGCGGTGCGGGTCGCCGGGCCGCAGGAAGTAGGAGTGGAGCGAGTGGACCCGGCCCCGCGTGACCGTCCTGCCGGCGGCGACGAGCGCCTGGGCGGCCACCTGGCCGCCGAAGACGCGCAGGCGGTCCTCGTCGAGGCTGCGGCCCCGGTAGCGGTCGACCTCGATCGTCTCGAGATCGAGCAGGTGGAGCAGCTCATCGACCGGAGCGCCCATTCGGCACACGGTACACTTCGCCCCGATGCCGCCGGACTCTCCGAGCTGGACCGTGCGGCGCCCGCGCTGGCTCGGCTGGCTCGTCGCCCTGCCGAGAAGCCCGCTCTTCCCGAGGCTGTGGCGCTACTGCGCGGTCTCGGTGATCTCGACGGTGATCACCGAGGTGCTCCTCTACCTGTTCTTCCGCGTCGTCAAGGTCGGCTCGGCAGCCGAGTCGAACGCCCTTGCCGCGGGGGTCGCCACGGTCCCCTCGTACTACCTCAACCGGACCTGGGCGTGGGGGAAGACGGGCCGCTCGCACGTCTGGAGGGAGGTCGTGCCCTTCTGGGTGATCGCCGCCGTGAGCCTCGTGCTCTCGACGATCGCGGTCGGCGCTGCCGACAAGGCTGCCCGAGCCGACCTGCACTCCCACTTCCTCGAGACCGTCGTCGTGCTCGGGACGAATCTCGCC
>JAKAOD010000443.1:2738-3024 GCA_021823365.1 Actinomycetes bacterium
CTACGGGTTGATCTGGGTCGGCAAGTTCGTGCTGTTCAACGAGGTGCTCTTCGGCGAAGGCACGAGGACGTCGCTCGCCTCCTCGCCACGCGAGCGGCCTGCCGGCTCGGACCCGAGCTCCGGTGCCCCTGACGGGGCCACCGAGGCGGGCCGTCCCGCCGCGACCCCGATGGGGGCCCCGGCGGTCGTCCGGACCGACCCGGCAGTCGGCGTGTCCCTGCGACGACGCCGGCGGCGGGCCGCCAGCGCGCCGAGCCACCCCGACACGCTCGCCACGGCCGCCGCG
>JAKAOD010000444.1 GCA_021823365.1 Actinomycetes bacterium
TTCCGATCTGCCGGCGAGGACGCCGGGCCGACCTTCGAGGTCGTCGTGCTGTACTGCGGCCGCTGCGGCGCGGCGCTTGCCAACATGCGCTGACGCCCCGCCTGCGGGTACCAGCGAGTCCCGACCGCTCCCGGCGTCGCGCCGACGCCTTCGGGCTGCCCGCACAACGCCCGGGTGACCTCCGACGCCTCCGAGTGGACGCGCCGGCGGCCGGGCCCAAGGCCCGGCCGCCGGCCAGCTACGCGCTTCTCGGGCTCGACCTCGCCGGAAACGTCGTGCGGCGAGGGGAGGTCACATGCCCATGCCACCACCGGCGGCAGCCGGCTCCAGCTTCGGCTCGGGCTTGTCGGCGACGAGCGCCTCGGTCGTGAGCAGGAGCGCCGCGATCGACGCGGCGTTCTGCAGCGCCGAGCGCGTCACCTTCGCCGGGTCGATGACTCCCGCCTTGATGAGGTCCTCGGTCTTGCCGGTGAGGGCGTTCAGCCCGACCGGTCCCTTGAGACCCTCGACCTCCCGGACCTGCACCGCCCCTTCGAGGCCGGCGTTGATGGCGATCCACTTGAGCGGCTCCTCGAGCGCCCGGTAGACCGTCCTCGCTCCCGTCGCCTCGTCGCCAGTGAGGCTCCCGACCGCCTTCTCCACAGCGGGGCGGCAGCGGAGGAGCGCCGTGCCGCCACCGGCGACGATGCCCTCCTCGATCGCCGCCCTCGTCGCCGAGAGCGCGTCCTCGATGCGGTGCTTCTTCTCCTTGAGCTCGATCTCGGTGGCGGCGCCGACCTTCACGACGGCGATGCCGCCGGCGAGCTTGGCGAGGCGCTCCTGGAGCTTCTCGCGGTCCCAGTCGGAGTCGGTCTCTTCGATCTCGTGCTTGATCTGGGTGATCCGACCCTTCACCGCGTCGGCCGAGCCGGCGCCGTCGACGATGGTCGTGTCGTCCTTCGTCACGACGACGCGGCGCGCCTTTCCGAGCAGGTCGAGCGTCGTGTTCTCGAGCTTCAGGCCGACCTCCTCGGCGATGACCTGTGCTCCGGTGAGGACGGCCATGTCGCCGAGCATCGCCTTGCGGCGCTCGCCGAACCCGGGAGCCTTGACGGCGATCGACTGGAACGTGCCGCGGATCTTGTTGACGACCAGGGTCGCCAGCGCCTCGCCCTCGACGTCCTCTGCGATCACGAGCAGCGGCTTGCCCGACTGCATGATCTTCTCGAGGACGGGGACGAGGTCGTGGGCGGCGCTGATCTTCGAGTTGACGATGAGCAGGTAGGGCTCCTCGAGGATGCCCTCCTGGCGGTCCTGGTCCGTCACGAAGTACGGCGAGAGGTAGCCCTTGTCGAACTGCATCCCCTCGGTGAAGTCGAGCTCCAGACCGAAGGTGTTGGACTCCTCTACGGTGACCGTCCCGTCCTTGCCCACCTTGTCGATCGCGTCGGCGAGCACCTCGCCGATGGAGGCATCCGCCGCCGAGATCGCCGCGACCTGGGCTATCTCCTGCCGGCCCTCGACGTCGCGAGCCATCGAGTGGATCGACTCGACCGCCGCCGCGACCGCTCGCTCGATGCCACGCTTCATCGCCATCGGGTTCGCGCCGGCGGCGACGTTGCGCAGGCCCTCGCGCACGAGCGCCTGGGCGAGCACGGTCGCCGTCGTCGTCCCGTCGCCGGCGACGTCGTTGGTCTTGGTGGCCACCTCACGCACGAGCTGGGCGCCCATGTTCTCGAAGTGGTCCTCGAGCTCGATCTCCTTCGCGATCGTGACGCCGTCGTTGGTGATCGTCGGCGCGCCGAACTTCTTGTCCAGCACGACGTTGCGGCCGTTGGGCCCGAGCGTCACCTTGACCGTGTCGGCGAGCTTGTTCACGCCTGCTTCGAGGCCGCGGCGGGCGCTCTCGTCGAACTTGAGGATCTTCGGCATCAGCTGACGACCTTGGCGAGCACGTCGCGACTCGAGAGGATCAGCAGGTCCTCGCCGTCGATGGTGATCTCCGTACCGCCGTACTTCGAGTAGACGACCTTGTCGCCCGGCTTGACGTCGAGCGGGATGAGCTCACCGGTGTTGTCGGCCCGGCGGCCGGGTCCGGCCGCGAGCACCTCGCCCTGCTGCGGCTTCTCCTTCGCGGTGTCCGGGATGACGAGGCCCGACGCCGTCATCTCCTCCGCCTCGCTCGGGCGAACGACGATCCGATCGTCCAGCGGCTGCAACTTCATCTTCCGAGGCCTCCCTTGGCTTCGTTGGCACTCCGACCTAGCGAGTGCCAACGATACCGACCAGGAGGCGCGCGAGCAACCGAGGGGCAGCGTGGGGGGACCGGCGGGGCGGGTCGAAGGCGTCGACGCCGCCCTGATGCTCGGGTGGGAGGCGCCGGCGCCGCGCGGACGAGGCGCTCGCCGCCGCGCGCTCAGGCCGGCCGGACGGAGCGGTCGGCGAGCGACCGGCGCAGCGCCCGGACCTGGGCGGCGACCGAGGCGCTGTGCGCGAGCGAGGTCAGCGCCGGTGACGCGCCGGGGGCGGGACGAGACCCGACGGCGGGCGCGGTCGCCCCGGCCCCAGCGGACGAAGCCGGCCGAGCGTCGCGGGGCCCGGCACCCGCACCCCCGATCGCGACGTACGACAGCTCCGGGTGCCGGCGCCGGATCGCGGAGGCGAGCTCTTCGCGCCCGGCGCCTCGTTCGAGCCGCTGCAGCACCACGTCGGCACCAAGGAGGAGCGAGCAGAGCTCGCCACGGTAGGCCGGGCAGTCCTCGAGGTGACGGCCCGGGCCCGAGCAGTGGGCGACCTCGAAGCCTGCTGCACGAAAAGCGTCGAAGTCGGCGAGAGCGAAGCCGGGGTCGTCCGCCTCGACGACCAGGCGCGGGACCCGATCGCGCTCGCCGTCTCCGGGTCGTTCCCGCCATCCTGCGAGAAGCCGCTGCCGCATGTCGACCCCCTTGCCGCTCCGCCCCGAGGTCGAACCCGACGCCGGTGGCGGCACGCTCCACCCGCTCGACCCATCGAGCCACCACCG
>JAKAOD010000021.1 GCA_021823365.1 Actinomycetes bacterium
ACGAGGGCGGACCGGCTCGCCTCGTCGCGTGCGTCGCGGAAGCGTGCCCAGAGGGAGCCAAGGCGCTCGTCTCCGGGCGCGCCGCCGTCTCCTGGCGCGCCCGGGTCCTCCCCGGGCGCCGGACGGGCGGCCGGGGCCGTGAGGTCCGTCGTCGGCACAGGGCTGGTTACGGCTCGATCCTCGGGCCGGTTGATAGGGAACAGCCGTTCGTAGACCGGACATCGCGGCTAAAGAGCGGGGCCGTCGCGGCCGATAGTCCCCTTGCCGCGGTCGCCGGCCGGATGGAGGTCGAGAGGGTGGGAACGAGCTCGCGCGTCGCACACAGCGCCAACGTCGCATCGGGCACCCGCACTTCGAGCAGGCGGCTCGCCGACCTGAGCGTCCGCAAGCGACTCGTCGGTCTCGTCCTCGTCCTCGGTGCGCTCTGGGCGGCGTGCATCGGAGTCGCCGTCTCGGGCCTCGGCGCGGCGAAGTCGAAGGCACAGTCCTCGATCAGCTACTTCAAAGGCTTCGAGGAGGAGCAGGCAGCCTACGAGGGCTGGCTCACGGACGACGACCAGTCCAACATGGCCTCCGCCGTGGCCGCCCTTCCCGTGACCCCGGCGAACGTCTCGCTGGAGAAGGTCACCGCCCGGCAGGCGGAGCAGGGCTACCACCGGGCGGCCAGCGAGCTCGCCAAGCTCGCCGCCAGCTCCAAGGCCACGCACGCCCCGGCGTCCTTCACCTCGCTCGTCGCGACGACCAGGCGCGACCTCGCCGGCTACAACCACTTCACGAACATCGTCCTCGCCGACTCGGCGCGCTTCGACGCGAAGGGCGCCATCCGGGTGATGACCGTCGGCAACGTCGCGATCTCGAACAAGACCCAGGCGGACTGGAATGCCCTTGCCAAGGCGCTCACCACCCCGGTGATGTCCGAGTTCCGCTCGGTCCCCTCGAGCGCCAACCGGGGGATCGTGCTGCTCGTCGTGCTCGCCCTCGTCGGCCTTGTCCTCGGCGCTGCCGTGACGGCGTGGATCGTCCGCTCGGTCACCCGGCCGCTCTCTGTGATCCGGCGCACGCTCGAGGCCTTCACCGCCGGCGACCTTGCCGCCCGCGCGGAGGTCGGCACGCGTGACGAGCTCGGCACGGTGGCGCACGGGCTCAACGAGGCGATCGCCGCGCAGGCGCGCGCCCAGGACGTCCTCGCCGAGCGGTCGCGCGAGGACGCCGAGGCGGCGAGGGACGCTGCGGCGAGCAAGGACGTTCTCACCGCCGTCCAGCGCGCAGCCACCCCCGCCGAGGCGGCCGCCATCGCGCTCGAGGCGGCGCGGAAGGCCTTCGGCCTCGCCTACGGCTCGTACTGGAGGGTCGACCCGGCGGACGGCGCGCTCCACCTCGCGCTGGAGTCCGGCGACGCCGGCCCGGAGCTTCGCCAGGCGACCTCCTCGGCGACGTTCAGCCAGGGCGCAGGGATCGCCGGCCGGGCCTGGAGCAGCAGGGATCTCGTCGTGCACGAGGTCCTCGCCGAGGCGACGGACTGCCCGCGGGCCCTCGCGGCGGCGCGGGGCGGGATGCGCAGCGCCGTGGCCTTCGCCGTCGTCGTCGAAGGCGAGGTCGCCGGCACGATGGACTTCTTCTCCGGCGACCGGCTCGTCGTGACCGAGAGCCGGGCGACCGCGCTGCGCGGCGTCGCCCAGGCAGTCTCGGGGGCGATCGAGCGGACCGCCGTGCGGTCGCGTGAGAAGGCGGCGGAGGAGGAGCTGCGCGCCAAGGTGGACGACATCCTCGGGGTGGTGAACGCCGCGGCCGCCGGTGATCTCACCGTCGGCGTCCCGGTCTCGGGCAACGACCCGGTGGGCCAGGTCGGTGAGAGCCTGGCACGGCTCCTCGGCGACCTGCGCACCCGGGTGCGGGCGATCGGCGAGAACAGTCACAGCCTCGCCGGCGCAGCCGAGGAGCTGACCGCGACGGCCGCGCAGATGTCGGCGGGCGCCGGGCAGACCTCGAGCGAGGCGAGTGTCGTCTCGAAGACGGCGGAGTCCGTGGCCGGAGGCGTGCAGACCGCGGCTGCAGCGGCGGAGCAGCTGACGGCGTCGATCCGGGAGATCGCGAAGAACGCCGCCGACGCGGCGCGCGTCGCCACGCAGGCGGCCGACGTCGCGGCGAGCACGAACGAGACCGTCGCCAAGCTCGGCGAGTCCTCGGCGGAGATCGGCAAGGTCGTGAAGGTGATCACGACGATCGCGCGGCAGACGAACCTCCTCGCCCTGAACGCGACGATCGAGGCGGCACGCGCCGGCGAGGCCGGGAAGGGCTTCGCCGTCGTCGCCAACGAGGTGAAGGATCTGGCCCGGGAGACGGCGATCGCCACGGAGGACATCGGTGCCAAGATCGTCGCCATCCAGTCCGACACCGACGGAGCGGTCAATGCGATCGCTCGCATTGCCGAGATCATCGGCCAGATAAACGACATCCAGAACGCGATCGCGAGCGCGGTCGAGGAGCAGACGGCGACGACGAACGAGATCGCCCGATCCGTCGGCACGGCGGCGCAGGGGACGTCGGAGATCACGACGAGCGTCGGCAGCGTCGCCGAGCTGGCGAGCGCCGCGTCGGCCGGCACGGCCGACACCGAGCGTGCCGCCGCCGAGCTCGCACGGATGGCCGCGGAGCTCCAGCAGCTCGTCGGCCGGTTCAGCTACTGAGGTCGGCTCGGATGCGGGTGCTGGTGGTCGACGACAGCCGCGCCATGCGGATGATCGTCTCGAGGGAGCTGCGGGGGATCGACGCCGTGAGCGGCGTGCTCGAGGCCGAGAGCGCCGAAGCGGCGGTGGACCTGCTCCCGACGGAGCCTATCGACCTCATCCTCTGCGACTGGAACATGGGCGGGATGACCGGCCTCGAGCTCCTCGAGGCGCTGCGCGCGGCCGAGTGGACGATCCCGTTCGGGTTCGTGACCTCCGAGTCGAGCGACGAGGTGCGCGCCGCCGCCCTCGGGGCAGGCGCCGCATTCGTCGTCGTCAAGCCCTTCAGCGGGGCCGAGCTCCGGGCGAGCGTCGAGTCGCTGCTCGCAGGTGCCGGGCAGCCCGTGCTCGACGCGCCCGCCGGAGCGGCCCTGACCTGCGCGACAGAGGGCGCCGAGACGGGCGGCGGCCGCGAGGGCGCGCTCGCCGGGATCCTCGAGGGGCTGCTCCGACTTCCGGTGCGCGTCGCGCGCGCGGGCGACGGGCCGGCGCGCCAGGCGGCGCGTTGGACGGCCGACTACGTCGACTCCGACGGCGGGGAGGCTGCGCTGTGCGTCGTCGAGACGCCGATCGCCTCAGGGCTGTCGGCCGCGCTCACGATGATGCCGCCCGCCGCCGCCGCCGAATGGGCGAGCTCCGGGGCTCTCCCCGACGCCTTGTCGGAGAGCTTCCACGAGGTGGCGAACGTCCTCGCGAAGGTCGTGCGAACCGACGGCGCGCGCTGCGTGCTCCGCTCGATCGCCGGGTACGCGCCGGGGGAGAAGCTCCCCGACGCCGAGCGGATCGCGCAGGCGCCCGCGTGCGACCACTTCGAGGTCGCGCTCGAGGGCTACGGCGCCGGGCTGCTCTCGTTGGTGACGCTGCGATGACGAGACGCGAGGTGACGACCCGGGACGACCAGACGGGTCTGATGAACATGGGCGCCTTCGGCTACGTCGTCGACCACGTCCTCAGGCGGGCCGGCCGGGCGGGGGAGTGCGCGACCGTGCTCTCGATCGCGCTGGACGCGCGAGGCTCGCCGGGACCGGACCCCGCCGCCGTCTACCGGGTCGCCAGGGTGCTCAGGACCGAGCTCCGCGGCGAGGACGTGGTGGCCCGCATCGGCGAGTCGGAGTTCGCGGTCGCCCTGCCCGACACCGACGCGACCGCCGGCGAGGTCGTGGTCGCCTGGATCGAGGCGAAGCTCGCCGAGCACGAGAAGGACGCCCTTCCGAGCACCTCGACGGTCGCCATCGGCCGGGCGACCGCCGAGCCGGCGGGAGCGCCCCTCACGGTGGAGGCGCTGCTCGACGCGGCACGCGCCTCGATCGGCCGCCCGTCGCTCCTGCGCGGCGAGCTCGGCGCCGACCCTCCGCTTCGCGCCCTCCAGAGGCGGGCCGCCGGCCGGCGCCAGCCGTACCTCCGCAGCGTGCGCTCCGAGCGCCGCTGAGCCCGCACACCTCAAGGGCGAGGGGGCTCGGGCCGATACCTTCCTCGAAGGCCCGGCGCGACGCGCCGTTGCCCTGCCGGGACGAGACGAGATGATCACCCTTCACAACGTCCAAGGACAGCCGATCGCCATCAACGGGGCGCTGATCGAGCGGGTCGACGGCGGTCCGGAGACGCACGTCCTCCTCGTGAGCGGGACGAGCTACATCGTCACCGAGGCGCTCGAGGAGGTCGTCCGCCTGCACCGGGAGGACCGCGCGGCGGTGCAGGCGCTCGCCGACGCGCTGTCGATCCAACGGGCGACGGAGGAGCCCGCCGGCACCGGAGCGCCAGCAGTGCCCGGTGAGCGCGCGCTCAGGCTGATCACCCCGCGTGACCCGGCCGGCGGAGGGGGCGGCGAGGCGTGAAGGACACCTGGACCTCGATGGCCATCGGGGGCGCCCTCGTCTGCGTGTTCGTCGCGATGTTCATGGACGGGAGCAACCCCGCCGTCCTGATGAAGCCGTCCCCGCTCATCCTCGTCTTCGGCGGGACCTTCTTCGCCGCGACCGCCGGGTACATGAAGGCGGACCTCAAGGGGATCAAGCCGATCCTGAAACGCGCGACCAAGGGCGACGCCTACGACATGGAGCTCGCCATCCAGGAGATGGCCCGCCTCGCGGGGATCGCAAAGAGCTCCGGCATCATCGCCCTCGACAAGGAGACCCACAACATCGAGGACCCGTTCCTCCGCCGCGGCATCGAGCTCGCCGTCGACGGCACGAACTCCGAGGAGATCCTCGACGTCCTGGAGAACGACATCGCGAGCACCGAGGCCCGTCACCGCATGGGGGCAAAGGTGTTCGCCGACATGGGCGGGTTCGCTCCGACCATGGGGATCATCGGCACGGTCATGGGCCTCGTCCACGTCCTCGGGAACCTCTCCAGCCCGCAGTCGCTCGGCCCGGCGATCGGCGCGGCCTTCACCGCGACCCTATGGGGCGTGCTCTCCGCCAACGTCATCTGGATCCCGATCTCCAACAAGCTGAAGCGCTCGAGCGACATGGAGGTGCAGATCAAGCACATGGAGGTCGAAGGGCTGCTCGCCATCCAGAACGGCGCGAGCTCCCGCTTCGTCCGCACCCGCATGGAGTCGTTCCTCCCGCCGCAGGCCCGCCAGAGCTCTGCTCCGAAGGGGGCGGCGGCATGAGCACCGTCGCCCGGCGCAAGCGCCGCGCCGCGCACCGCGAGGGGCACGAGGTGGGCATGGAGCGCTGGCTGCTCACCTACGCCGACATGATCACGCTCCTGCTCGCGCTCTTCGTCGTGCTGTTCGCGATGAGCTCGATCAGCATCAAGAAGTTCCTCGAGTTCAAGCTGGGGCTCACCCAGACGTTCAACCCGGCGGCGATCAGCCTGCCCGGAGGCAACGGGCTGATCAGCCAACCGACGATCGTCGGCTCGGGGGGGACGAGCACCACGCTCTCCCACGGCGGGCCGTCGGCGCCGCACGTCAACGCCACCGAGCTCGCGCAGGTCGCCGCCCAGATCGAGCAGGCGCTCGCGCGGGCGCATCTCACCCAGGCCGCCGCCGTCAACCTCGGCAGCCAGGCGGTGGTCGTCCAGATCCTGGCCGACCGGGTGTTCTACCGGACGGACTCGGCGTCGCTCGGCGCGATCGGCCGGACGGTCGTCGACACGATCGCCGGCGTCGTGCGCCCGAAGCCGAACGAGATCGAGGTCCAGGGCTACGCCGACAACGTGCCCATCACGGGTGGCCCGTTCGCCTCGAACTGGGAGCTGTCGGCAGCGCGGGCGGCAAACGTGGCAGACCGCCTGGCGGCAGTCGACGGCATCGCGCCGGTACGGCTATCTGCGACCGGCTACAGCGACACCCACCCGGTGGCGAGCAACGCGACGGCGGCGGGGCGCGCGAAGAACCGGAGGATCGACGTCGTGATCCTCGGGCTGCCGCAGGGATAGGTGCTGGAGATGGCAGAGGCGAGCACCGCTCCGAGCACTCCCGCAGCCCAGGCGGCCGCGGCGCGCCTCGCCGGCATCCGCCCCCCGACGGCGCCGGCCGCGGCGGACGCGGCGCCCGCCGACGAGGCCGGCAAGGGCAGGAAAGGGAAGAAGGGCGAGGTCGAGCCCGGTGCCAAGAAGAAGAAGAAGCCCACAAAGCTCATTGCCGCCTTCGTCGTGCTGCTGCTGGTCGCCTACGTCGCCAAGGGCAAGCTCATCAAGCCGCACTACGGCCCGCACGCCAAGGTCCCGCTCGGCGCCATCTACGACCTGCCGAACCAGGTGACGACCAACCTGCGCGACGGGAGCCTCGCCCAGATCTCGATGAGCCTGCAGCTCACGGCGGCGGCGAACAAGAAGGAGATCACGAAGGACACCTCGGCGATCATGGGGACGGCGGTCGACGTCATCGGATCGATGACCTACGCCTCGGTGCTCGCCCACCCCGACCCGCAGGCCTACCTCGAGCATGTGCTGCTCCCACCGATCCAGAAGGACCTCGGGACGAGCGAGGGTGCCCAGCAGGTCGCCGGCGTCATCTTCACCTACTTCGTCATCCAGCAGCAGTGAGCCCGGCAGCAGCGAGCCCAGCAGCAGTAAGCCCGGCAGCGGCGAGCCCGGCAGCAGCGAGCCCGGCGGGGTCCGGGCGGCAGGGCGGTTGTGAGCGATTCGCGAAGTCGCTCAAGAGGGGAGGTCGATCAGCCGATGAGTGAGGACGTGGGAACTCCGCACGACGGTCCCCTCGAGGCTCTCGCCGCGGCGATCGCCGCCCAGACCGACGCGCTCGGCCACCTCCGCTTCAAGTTCGAGGTGCAGCAGATGATGCTCGCCGGCGGGGGCAACACCTGGGTGAACGAGACGACCCGAGAGCTCGAGGCGGCGATCGGCGCCGTCCAGGAGAGCGACGTCGCCTTCCGGGCCGCGCTGTCGGCCGCCGCGTCGGAGCTCGGCCTCTCGCCCGAGTCGACGTTGCGCGAGATCGCCGCCGCGGCGAGCGAGCCTTGGAACTACATCTTCCGCCAGGGACGCGAGGAGCTGAAGCGTGCCGTCGAGCGCGTCAACGTGCTCTGCGGCGAGAACCGGAAGCTCCTCGCGCGCGGCTACCTCGCCACCTCGGCCGCGCTCTCGCTGCTCGGGGTCGCCAGCACGACCTCCTACGACGCCACCGGCGCGCCGGTGAGCTCGGCGAAGAGCGCCAACATCCTCAACACGAAGGCCTGATGCCGTGGATCCCGGGCTGAGCATCGCCGCGTCGGGGCTCCAGGCCTCGATGACCCAGATCGACGTCGCGACGGAGAACATCGCCAACGCCCAGACGCCCGGCTACATCGCCGAGAGCGCCCAGCTGGCGGAGGTCCCCGGCGGCGGGACGCTCGGCGTCGGCGCCGGCGTGCAGGTCACCACGGTCGCGCAGCTCACCGACGCGATGCTCTCGGCGAACAACCTCCAGGCGCAGGGCGCCGTCTCCTCTGCCGGTGCCCTCCAGCAGGTTCTGACCGGGATCGAGAACGTCTTCCCGCTCGGTCAGTCGTCGACCTCGTCGTCCGCGACGACGTCGACGAGCTCGAGCATCGCCGGGCAGCTCTCGAGCTTCTGGTCCGCCTGGGACGCGATCACGCAGGATCCCTCGGCCCTGGCGCCGCGTACGCAGGTGGTCGACATGGCCCAGGGCCTCGTGACCAGCCTCAGCGAGGCGTCGACCCAGCTCACCCAGCTCCAGCAGAACACGTCGAGCCAGATCGGCACGGACGTCGCGCAGGCGAACACGCTCCTGTCCCAAGCCGCGTCCCTCAACGGCTCGATCATCGAGTCCTCCGGCGGAGGCGCGAGCCCGAACCAGCTCGAGGACCAGCTGAGCAACGTCGTCTCCCAGCTCGCATCGCTCGCCGGCGTGAACGTCACGATGCAGCAGAACGGCACGGCACAGGTCTCGATCGGCGGGATCACCGTCGTGCAGGGGAGCCAGGCCGACACGCTCTCGACCGACCCGCCGCAGGGCTACACCCCGCCGGCCGGCCAGCCGACCCCCTGGACGACCGTCTTCGCCTACCCCTCGGCCGCCGCGGCGTCCTCACAGGCGGCAGACGGCGTCGCCGCTCCCGTCACGGGAGGAGCGCTCGCCGGGCTGCTGCAGGGGGTGAACGTCTCGATCCCGCAGTACGAGCAGCAGCTGAACGGCGTCGCCAACGACCTCGCGAACACCGTCAACACCCAGCTCGCCCAAGGCTACGACGCCGCGGGGACGTCGGGGGCGGCGAACCCGCTGTTCGAGCAGGGCAGCTCGACGGCCGGCTACTCGACGACGAGCCCGCCGACCTACACCGCCTCGGGGATCAGCCTGAACGCCAGCGTCGTCGCCGACCCGACGCTGATCGCGGCCGCCTCGGGCCAGACGACCGCATCGGTGAGCTATGCCAACGACGGCGGGAACGCGCAGTCGATGGCCGAGCTCGGCACGCCGTCCGACGTCGCACGCCTCTCCACGACCGTCTACGGCAGCTCGAGCGCGCTGTCGAGCCCGGACCAGGCGTACCAGACCCTCGTCGAGGGGATCGGCTCCCTCGTCCAGAACGCCAACGCCGCGGTCTCGTCCCAGACGGCCGTCGCCAACCAGGCGCAGCAGGCGCTGCAGGCCGTCTCGGGGGTCAACCAGGACACCCAGCTCACCGACCTCATGCAGTACCAGGCGAACTACCAGGCGTCCGCGAAGGTCGTGAGCGTCATCGACTCGACGATCCAGTCGCTCCTGGCAGCGGTGTAGGTGGCGCGATGACCTCCATCACCTCGGCGACGCCGATCATGGTCACGCCGAACGTCCTCGCGACGACGATGGTCAACGGGTTGACGACGGACCAGACCGCCATGGCGACGCTGGAGGAGCAGATCTCGACCGGCGACGCGATCAACGTCCCCTCGGACAACCCCGCCGGAGCGGCAAACCTCCTCCAGCTCCAGGGGGCGGTGACGCGGGCCGGCCAGTACTCCTCGAACGCCCAGGACGGCGTCGGCTGGCTCTCGCTCGGCAACGCGACGGTGAGCTCCGTGCTCGACGTCGTGCAGAGCATCAAGAGCGTCATCGAGGGCGTGAGCGGCTCGTCGCTGATGGGCGAGCCGGCGACGGTCACCTCCACCGCCGACCAGGTGCGAAGCGCCCTCAACCAGCTCATGAACCTCGCGAACACGACCGAGGAAGGCGGCCAGCCGATCTTCGCCGGCACGGGCAACGCGACCGCCGCCTACGACGCCAACGGCAGCTACCTCGGCAACGGCGTCGCGCCGACGAGGACGGTCGCCCCCGGGACACAGGTCGCCGTCGCGGTGACCGGGCCGCAGGTGTTCGGCCCCGGCACGCCCGGTGCCAGCGACTCCTTCGGCGGCGTGACGACCTCGCTGCTCTCCGGCGCCGGCACGACGACGGACGGACCGAACGTCGGGGTCCTGCAGACGCTCGCCAACGACCTCAACACGGCGTCGCAAGACCTCACGGCAGGCAACCGCTCCGGCGCCTCGGCGGCGCTCGCCCAGGTGACCGGCACCGATCTCCAGAACCTGAGCACCGCGCTCAACCGCGTCGAGACCGCGGCCGGCGTGCTCGGCGCCAACCAGCAGGCGGTCCAGGGGTTCTCCACGCAGGCGACCAACTCCGTCGCCTCCCTCCAGCAAGAGCTCGGTTCGGTGCAGGACACGAACATGGCCCAGGCGCTCACGAACCTCCAGCTCCAGCAGACCGCCTTCCAGGAGGCGCTCTACGCGACCTCCCAGCTGTCGAGCGACTCGCTTGCGAAGTACCTCTGAATCCCGACTGCACAGGACGACGCCATGACCGACGTGCTCACCGCTCCCAGGGCAGCCGACGGCGACATCGCCGGGGCGCGCAAGCTCCTGCTCGCCCACCCGATGATCGGCTTCCCGAAGAGCTCACGCTTCGCCCTCCGGTCGCTCGGGGACGCCTACGAGCCGTTCGAGTCGCTGACCTCGCTCGACGAGGAAGGGGTCGGCTTCATCGTCGTCCCCCCCGGCGCGCTGTTCGACGACTACGTCGTCGAGATCCCCGAGGACGACGTCGCGCGTCTCGGGCTTCGCTCCAGCGAGGACGTCGAGGTGCTCGCGCTCGTGACGCGCCGTGCCGGCACGTCGCCGACCGTCAACCTGATGGGGCCGATCGTCGTGAACCGCCGGACGGACCAGGCCGCGCAGCTCGTGCTGCAGGACTCGCCGTACGGCGTCTCGGTGCCCGTCGACGCACGGTCGTCGTGCGCGGGCGACGAGCCCAGCACGACGGCTCTCTGAGCGCGCCGCGACAGCACCGCGACCGCCGCCGCGTCCGGCGGGGCCCGGTCCACCTGGTGACGCCCGCGTGCCGGCGACGCGCGACGTCCGCCCGCCGCCGGGTGGCGGTTCAATGGTGCGCGTAGCATCCGGGTGCCAGGTGTTCCCCGGGCTGCGGAGACGCGATGGACGCGCTCTACGTCGTGCTTGCCGTCGGCGTTGCCGCCGCGCTCGCGATCGGGTCCAGGAGCTGGTCGAGGCGTGACCGCTCCGTCGAGCGGTACGAGCACGCCCTCGAGACCCTGGCCGAGGTGACGCAACGCCCGCATTCCGATCCGAAGGCGCCTGCGGAGCCGACCGGTCGCGAAGGCGACGGCTCCGGAGGGCACGGCGAGCGCCGCCTCGTCTTCGACGCGCTCGGTGACGACCGCGCAGGCGGCCCCACGATGCCCGACCGCCCTCGCCCGCGCCTCGGGCCCGGGTCACGGCTCGGCGCGCGCCCGGCGCGGCGGCCCACCGCACTCGGCGGCCTCGTCGGCCTCCTGCTGCTCGGGTCGCTCGCGTTCCTCGTGGTGACGCTCGTGGCCGCCCCGCGGAAGGCGGCGCCACACGCGGCGTCCCGTCGGGCTGCGACCCAGAGCCGGCCGGGGGGTACGGCGACGCGATCCGGGCGGGTCCACGCAACCGGCAAGCCGACCTCGACGGCCGCCCGGTCGGATCGCTCGGGTCCCAGGTCGGCGTCGTCGAGGCCCGCCACCACGGCGGCATCGCCGACCAGCGCCACCGCGCCGCCGGGCGCGCGCGCGGTGATCACGGCGCTCGAGCCGGCGAGCGGCACGCCCGGGAGCTCGATCACGATCGTCGGCTCGCGCCTGTTCAGCGCGAACGGGCGGATCCTCGTCACCTTCGACGGGCGTGCGACCGGGACGCGCTGCCCGACCGAGGAGCGTTGCATCGCGGCGGTGCCACCTCCACCCGGGGGGTCGGCAACGGCGTCGGTCGAGGTGGTGACGCAGACCGGGCCCTCGAACGCCCTCGCGTTCACCTACCGCTGACGGTCGGCCGGGGGCTTCGCGAGGGCGGCGATGTCGGACGGGGACCAGGCCGCCGCCGCCTCGTTGGCCCGTTGCATCGCCAGCCAGACCTCGCCCCGGTAGACGCGGACGTCGTTCGGAGCAAGGATGCCGAACTTCGCCTCCGACGCGGAGACCGAGTAGATCGAGATCCCGACTCGGCCGGCCACGTCGGCGACGCCGGCCGACAGCATGACGCGACCCTCGTTGACGTCCTGGACCAGGAGGTCGACCCCGGGCAGGACGACGTGGCCACCGACCTTCTTGGTCAGCAGGAGGACGGGAGCGGCGTCGCCGTCACCGTCCTCGGGCGAGACGTCGATCTCGACCAAGTCCGTGGCGCCGTCCCGGCGGATGCTCGCGGGGGAGCGGATGCCGAGAGAGACGCCGCCAGGTCCGGCGGCGGCCGCCGAGAGGACGACGGGGAGCGGGATGGACGGTGCGGCGAAGGACAGCCACGCCCGGTGTTGCCCAACCTCGACGAGGGTGACGACAAGACCCCCCTCGAAGACGATGGACTCGCGGGCACGCCTGCGGAGCACCAGCACGCGCCGTCCCTCCTGGATTGCCGCCGGCGGTCGCGCCGAATCCTATCCGCGTGACACGGCCCGGCCCCGGACCCTCCGCGCGCCGGCGGCCTGAGGGACGCGCGGAGTGACCGCTCGACCGGGGAGCGGCCTGCTTGGGCCTCGGCTCGCTCAGGCGGCGCCGGCGGGCGGCGAGGAGCCTTCGCGGTCGCGCCAGAACGACCGGCGTGCCTCGATCGCCTGGGCGACGCGCCGCTCGATCTCACGCTGGCGCGCGTCGCGGGCGTAGGTGTCTATCGTCCGCTCGACGATGGCGCCGACGGCCCCGCAGACGACGAGCGCGAGCCCGACGCGCACGAGCGCCGCGGCGAGCGAGATCCCGCCGGAGAACGCCTGGGCGAGCGACGGCAGCGAGACGACGACTGCCGCGACCACCACGAGCTCAAACCGCTTCACCGCTGGCATCGAACCGCGCTCCTCTCCTTCTGGTGCTCCTGGACGCTTCCCCGCCTGCCGGCCTCGACCGGCGGTGCGAGCACGTCGTCGACCACGTCGGCCCAGGCCTCGACGCCTGCCACGAGGCGACCGAGCCGGGCGATCGGCACGCCGACCCGACAGGCGGCGACCGGGGTCACCGTCTGGTCGAGGTCCACGAGCACGATGGCGTCGACGCCGCCGAGTGCCGCGACGCGGCGCGCGATGTCCTCCGGCTTCGCCGTGGCGCTGACGATCGCCCAGGTCGCCGTCGGCTTGAGCGCCCGCAGCATGCGCCGCGTCCACTGCGGCGACGCGGGGGCGCCCCCGCAGGCCACGGCGACGGCGCAGGCAGCGTCCCGCCGCCACCCCGGCGCGAGGGCGCGTGCGCGCCCGGGATCAGTGGCGAGGAGGTGATCCGGCACGGCGAATGCCGGTGGCTCGGGCGCCGCCAGCGCGAGCTCTGTGTCTTCGAGGGCCATCTGCTCGGCGAGCGAGCCGGCGACGGCCAGGGCCTGCCCGAGCTCGCCGACGACGGCGACGAGCGAGCCGGGTCCGGCCGGAAGCGGGGGTGGCGCCGGCAGTGCGGCGAAGGCCGCCTCGAGGGCGGAGCGTCCCTCACCGGGGAAGTCCCGGCGGGCGAGGAGCTCGACGGGATAGCCGACGTCCGCGAGCCGCTCCGCAAGCGTCTCCCGCAAAGACGCATCGCCGGCCGGGAGCCGCCCGGCCGGCGGAGGCGGTGCCGCCGTCGCCGCTCCGACGGTCCCGGCTCGGGCGCCCTCGGCCTCTGGCAGCGAGAGGTCGACGAGCGGCACGTCGAGACGGCTCGGGTCGTCGCCGAGGGAGCTCGCGACTCCGGACAGGACGTCGTCGAAGCTCGGCCGCGGGGAGGAGTCGAGGTCGAGCAGGTCTTCCGTCGACTCGACGAGCCGATCGAGGGCACCGGCCGTCGTCGTCGGTGAGCCCGCCGGGACGGCGCTCGCCGGCTGCGCCGCCTCCTCGGGCGCGGTCGCCGCCCGGCGCCCGTCGACCGGCTCTGCATCCTCCGACGGCTGCACCTCGATGCGGTAGTGGAGCTTGGCGAAGAACCCGAAGACGCCGCCCTTGCGCACGCACGTCGGCTCGCTGATGCGCACCGATGTCCCGTGCCGGCTCCACGCCTCGATCAGCAGGCGTTCCGGGTCGGGCCCCTCATACACCAACGGACTCGTTGACACCGCTCACCACCCCGATTCGCTCCAGCTGGACCTGGCGGCCGAGCTCGTTCACCGACATCACCGCGAGGCGCGGGAGCGCCGCGGCGAACAGGCGGGCGCACGCCGGGCGGAGAGCCGAGCCGACGACGAGGACGGGCTCGCGCCCGGCGCGGGTCGCGGCGTCGTAGAGAGAGCGCACCTCGGCGACGAGCTGCTCGGTGACGTGCGGCTCGACGCCGAGCACCGTGCCGGTGTCGGTCGGGCGCAGGCCGTAGGCGAGGACCTGCTCGAAGGCCGCGTCGACCGTGATCGCGGCGAGCCTGCCGTCGCGGGAGTGCTCGGACGTGATCATCGGCCCGAGCGCCGCCCTCGCCGCCTCGACGAGCGCCTCGTGGCTCTTGTTCGGCTGGCGCGACCGCGCCGTCACGGCCTCGACGATGCGGACGA
>JAKAOD010000445.1 GCA_021823365.1 Actinomycetes bacterium
GCCGAGGCGGGGGCGGCTCAGCTGCAGATTGCAGAGATCCTGGGGCCGCGGCGTTTCGCCCAGCTGCACAGCACCCTCGAGCTACTGACCGAGCAGCTGAGCTGATCGGCTTCACGTCCCGTCCCCAACCCGGGCTAGGCGATGCCCCTGGTCTCCTCGCTGCGGTGGCGGAGCACGATGGCGAGGCCGAGCGCCAGGGTGTAGCCGGCGAGGACGAGCCAGTCCTCGATCGCGAAGCCCTGGCGGTCGAGCAGTCCGAGGCCGAGCGAGGCATGGTGGAAGCTCGGCAGCGAGTGGGCTGCCACCTGGAGGGCGCGCGGCATGCTGGAGACGGGGTTGAAGAGCCCGCCGAAGTAGCCGAGGACGAACATGAGTCCGGTGACGACGGGGAATGCCGTCTCGGCGTGAACCATGAAGCCGATGAAGACCCCGAGCATGGCGAAGGGCAGGGCTGTCACCCACAGCAGGCCTGTGAGCTCGAGCCAGGTCTGCAGGCCGAGGTGGACCCCTCCGAAGCCGACACCGACGATCTCGACGAGCCCGATGACCGGGAGCATGACGAGCATGCTCGCGACCACCTTGGTCACCACGTACGACCAGGCCGGAAGCGGCGTCACCCGGAGCTGCCTGGCCCAGCCCGAGGACCGCTCGCCGGACAGGCGTGCCCCGGCGGCGGTCAGCGCGGCGACGAGGGCACCGAACGAGCACATCGAGACCATGAGGTATACCCGCCAGGTGACCGTGCCGGCGATCATCTCGCCGGGCCGTCGGTCGCCGAGGAAGAGCATGTAGAAGATGACCGGAAAGCCGATCGTGATGATGAGGAACTTCCAGCTCGAGAGGAGTCGGCCGACCTCGAAGCGGGCGAAGGCCACGAGTGGCCTCATCGGCCGGCCTCCTGACGGCGGTCCCGAGCCTTCGACGTGAGGGCGACGAAGGCGTCCTCGAGACCGGCACAGCTGACCTCGAGATCTCGGAAGGCGACGTTGCGGGAGACGAGGTCTCTTACGGTGGCGTCCGCGTCGAGTGAGTCGAGGACGACTGCGCAGCCGCGCACGGCGACGTCCGTGACGCCGTCGAGGCTGTCGAACAGGCATTCGTCCGGGGTCTCGCAGAACAAGCGGATGCGCTTGGTGGCAACAGCCGCCTTCAGCATCGCCGACGGCCCGTCGGCGACGACGCGGCCGTGGTTCACCACGACGATCCGGTCGGCCACACGGTCCGCCTCCTGCAGGTGGTGGGTGGCGAAGACGATCGTCCGCCCCTCCTCGCCGAATTGGCGGATCATCTCCCAGAACGACCTGCGGCCGACGACGTCCATGGCGGCGGTGGGCTCATCGAGGAAGATGAGCTCCGGGTCGCCGGCGATGGCGAGTGCGAACCGGACCCGCTGGGCCTGGCCGCCCGACAGCCGGTTGGTCTGGCGGGAGAGCAGGGCGGCGATCCCGGCCCGCTCGACCGTCACCTCGAAGGGGGCCGGACGGGGGTAGAGCTTGCGGACGAGGCGGAGCGTGGTGTCCACCCGCACGCCGGGCGGGAGCCCGCTGCCCGATCCCGTCTGGAGCATGGCCCCGACGCGGCCCGAAGCGACGGCCTCCTGGGGCGTGGTCGCGAGCACCTGCACCGATCCGGTCTGGGTGCGGAGCAGGCCGAGGAGCAGGGAGATGGTCGTCGACTTGCCGGCGCCGTTCGGACCGAGCAGGGCGATGGTCTGGCCGCGTGCGACCTCGAACGTAAGCCCGTCGAGGGCGAGGTGGCGGCCGTAGTGGTGAACGACGTCCTGGAAGCAAAGAGCTGGCGGTGCGCTCACCGACCGGGAGGCGGTGGGAAGCGGTGCGAAGGTGGCCATGCTGTATCTCCGACGCTATGGGCGCGCTGGTGGTGGGCTCTAGGGCCGAAGGTCCTGAGTGGATCTCAGGGGATCGACCCCTGGTCCGGAGAGGGCGGATCGGCTCTCGGTGGCCGTCGAGGTCGGACGGGCACACCCGGCGGCGGCGACGTGTGATCGAGTGCGCGGGTGGCCCCGCACGGGTCGTCGGGGAGATTCTTCGCCCGCTCCGCCGGGTGTCCGGACAGAGACGGGACGAAGGGTGCCAACCACTCCGCCATTCTCCCAGAGCGAGTCACCGGTGCGGTCGCGGTCTGTGCCGGACCGGGCGATCCCCTGCGACCCGGAACGGGTCTTTGTGCCCTACTCGGCCGCACGGGCGCAACGGACCCTTTACTCGAACCCCATCTCGCCGCTCCGGCGGCAGACGGAAAGGAGGAAGCCCATGAGCGAGCAACTGGGCGGAGTGTCCGACTTCGACGCCCGGGCGTTCATCATCGAGCTGTTCCAGGCCTTGAACGACCACGACGTGGAGAAGGTCGTGTCGATGCACACCCCTGACGCGCTGTGGGAGGACCCGAGCCTCGCCGCTCCGGTCACGGGACGGGCCGCCATCGGCGAGCACCTGCGTGCCGTCTTCGAGGCGTTCCCCGACCTCCGCTTCGAGGAGGACGTCGAGATCTACGAGGGCGCGCCCGAGAAGGCCGCCTCCCGCTGGCGCTTCACCGGAACGATGGAGGGCAGGATCGACCCGCCCGGCTTCGGACCCACCGGCAAGCGAGCAACGGTGTCAGGTGCGTGCTTCTACGGCTTCGAGGAGGGTCTGCTCTCTCGGCACCGGCTCGTCTACGACGCCCTGGCCATGCTCGAGCAGCTCGGCATCATCCCGACACCGGAGAGCACGCACGCGAGGGTGAACGCGAGCCTCCAGCGGGCGGGCGCGCGAGTGGCGAGAACGCTGCACCGCGCCTGAGCCTCGTGGCGCCTCCTGGCGGGCTTGCCGAGAGGTCACCGGTCCGCCGGCCGGAGCAGTCCCCGCTTCGGGGCAGAACGAGGGCTGCCCCGGGCGGTCTCGGAGGTTGAGCGTCGAAGAGCTCGAAAGCCACGGCTGTGCCTCGACAGAGCGGCCGACAGGACTGAGAGGCGCCTCATAGGCCACCA
>JAKAOD010000446.1 GCA_021823365.1 Actinomycetes bacterium
TAGACGACGGCGCGATGGCCATCGCGCAAGATCCGGCGGACGAGGTTCGCGCCCATCCTGCCGAGACCGACCATACCGAGCTGCATCGGGGTGTCCGTGGCCATGCCCCACCCTAGGCTCCGCGCCCCCGGCGGGTTCGGCGCGGGGCACGTCCGCCCGGCGTCAGCCCTGCCGCTTGAACGCGCGGTAGCGACGGATCAGCGCGTTGGTCGACGAGTCGTGGGCGAGGGCCGGCTCCGAGCTGCTCTCGAGCTCGGGGACGATCGCCTTCGCCAGCTGCTTGCCGAGCTCCACACCCCATTGGTCGAAGGAGTCGACGTCCCACAGCGCCCCTTGGACGAAGACGTCGTGCTCGTAGAGGGCGACGAGGACGCCCAGGGTGCGCGGCGTGAGCGACTCCGCGAGCAGCACGTTGGTGGGGCGGTTTCCCGGCATCACCCTGTGCGGGACGACTCTCGCCTCGGCGCCTTCGGCGAGGACCTCCGCCTCGGTCCGGCCGAAGGCAAGCGCCTGCGCCTGCGCGAACACGTTGGACATGAGGAGATCGTGGTGCTCGCGCAGCGGGTTCAGGTTCTTGCCGAACCCGATGAGGTCGACGGGCACCATCCGGGTCCCCTGATGCAGGAGCTGGTAGAAGCTGTGCTGCCCGTTGGTCCCCGGCTCGCCCCAGTACACGGGACCGGTGTCGTAGTCGACCGGCGCGCCGCCTCGCGTCACCCGCTTTCCGTTCGATTCCATCGTGAGCTGCTGGAGGTACGCGGGGAAGCGCTTCAGGTACTGGCTGTAGGGCATCACCCCCACCGATTGCGCGCCGAAGAGCTCGCTGTACCAGAAGGTCAACAGGCCCATGACGACCGGCATGTTGCGCTCCAGCGGCGCCGAGCGGAAGTGCTGGTCCATCTCGTGGAAACCGGCGAGCATCTCTCGGAAATTGTCAGGGCCGATCGCGAGCATCGTGGACAGGCCGATGGCCGAGTCCATCGAGTACCGGCCCCCGACCCAGTCCCAGAACCCGAACATGCCCTGCGCGTCGATGCCGAACGCAGTCACCCGGTCGGTGTTCGTCGAGACGGCCACGAAGTGCTTCGCGACCGCGCCCTCGCCCAGCGAGCCCACGATCCACTCGCGCGCGGAGGTGGCGTTCTCGATCGTCTCGAGCGTCGCGAAGGTCTTCGACGACACGACGAAGAGCGTCTCTTCGGGAAGGAGGTCGCGCGTCGCCTCGACGAGGTCGGTCGAGTCGATGTTCGAGACGAAGCGGAAGGACATGTTCCGCTGCGAGTACCAACGCAGCGCTTCGTACGCCATGACCGGGCCCAGGTCCGATCCACCGATCCCGATGTTGACGACGTTGCGGATCCGACGCCCGGTATGGCCGGTCCACTCTCCGGAGCGCACCCGATTGCAGAAGGCCTCCATCCTGTCCAGGACGCTGTGCACCTCGGCCACGACGTCGGTTCCGTCGACGACGAGCGACGTGCCCTTCGGCATGCGCAGGGCCACGTGCAGCGCAGCACGGTCTTCCGAGACGTTCACGTGCGCGCCTGCGTACATCTCGTCACGGCGAGCTTCCAGCCCCGACTCGCGGGCGAGCTGGACGAGCAGGCCGAGCGTCTCGTCGGTGATCCGGTTCTTCGAGTAGTCGAGGTAGAGCCCGGCGGCCTCGATGCTCAGGCGATCGGCACGGCCGGGATCGTCGGCGAACAGCTCGCGCAGGTGGGTGCCTGCGATCTCTGCGTGATGGCGCTCGAGGGCACGGAAGGCGGGTCGCTCGCGCAGCGCCGGACGTGGGGGCGTGGTCTCGGCCATCGAGCGCCGACGCTACTGGTGGGCGGGGAGGCGGACCACTTGGCGTCGGTGACGAGCCCGGTGGCCGGCGGTGTCACGAGGCGTCCCGCCCCTCTCGCCCGCCGTCTTCCCCGGGCTGTGTGGAAGTTGTCGAGTCGCGCCCATCGGGCCCGCGGGCTTTCCCGGCCCCGGCCCCGGCCCCGGCCCCGGCCCCGGCCCCGGCCACGGTCCCGGCCCCGGCCACGGTCTCGCGCAGCCGCTCGAGGCTGGCCGCCAGGAGCCTCGAGACGTGCATCTGGCTGATCCCCACCCGCGCGGCGATCTCGGACTGGGTGAGCCCGTGGGCGAACCGAAGCTGGAGGATCAGCTGCTCGCGAGGTGCGAGCGTCGCGATCGCCGGAGCGAGCAGCTCACGGTCTTCGACCGTTCCCAACGAGGTGTCGTCTTCTCCCATCCGGGAAGCGAGCACCTCCTCGTTGCGATCGGTCGCGTCGATCGACGCCGTCCGGTAGCCCTGTCCTGCCTCGAGCGCTTCGAGCACCGCTTCCTCGGTCGTCCCCGTCGCCGACGCGAGCTCGCTCACCATCGGCGAGCGGCCGAGCTCCTGCGACAGCGTCTCGGTGACCTTGCCGATCTCGAGGTAGAGCTCCTGCACGCGCCTCGGCGCACGTACCGCCCAACCTTTGTCGCGGAAGTGGCGTTTCAGCTCGCCGATCACC
Source organism: Actinomycetes bacterium (assembly GCA_021823365.1). The sequence continues at coordinate 2,508 of JAKAOD010000446.1, forward strand.
GTGCGCGTCGCGAACGTCGTGAACTCGACGCCCCGCTCGGGCTCGAAGCGATCGACCGACTTCACGATGGCGAGCGACGCCACCTGGACCAGGTCCTCGTAGGGCTCGCCGCGGTTTGCGTAACGCCTGGCCAGGTGGTGGGCCAGCCCGAGGTGCGCGGTCACGAGCCGGTCTCGCAGCGCAGGCTCCCGGTTGGCGGCCAGCTCGAAGAACAGCGCCCTCGTGTCGTCGCCTTGCGAGCGAGCCTCGTCGGCGGTCACGCCCTCGTCACGAAGCACCGGCGTCACGCCGGAGTCGCGGAGCGTCAGAACGTCGCTTGGAGAGCCAGGCGCTCGGACGGTGGTCACGAAGCTCGTGCCCGTGGTCGTCGACCAGCGCGTCGAGGATCCGCAGCGACAGATCGTCAGATGCGCCCAGCCGTGAGCCGGATGGGGTTCGGTCGGCTTCGTACCGGCACGT
>JAKAOD010000447.1 GCA_021823365.1 Actinomycetes bacterium
TCTCCGTGGGTGCCGGTGAGGTGTCCGCAGGCTTGACCGGCACTTTCACCTGCCGCTCAGGCACTTCCAAGCGGGTTCCCAGGGGCCCTTCACATTGACTTCAGGTTGACGGGGGATGGTGATGATGTGAGCGAACCATGTCCGATCCGCTGAACCCCGCGCCGCAGCACTCAGAGACCAGCGCTCGAACCGCCCGGAGGGCGGCGAGAAGGGAGAAGAGGCGCAGCCGGACCCGCCGCCAGCGCTGGACGCGGCGTGTCGTCGGCGGTGTCAGCGCTGTCGTCCTGCTGGCGCTCGTCGCAGGCGGCGCCGGCTGGTGGTACGTGAACTACCGGCTCGGCCAGGTGACACGCATCCACGTCCAGAACGGCGTCCTCGCGTCAACGCCCGCCAAGCCGGGCGCCCCCTTCAACGTCATGCTGGTCGGCTCCGACTCCCGCTCGTTCGTCCACACCCACAGCCAGTCGGTCGCCTTCGGCAACACCTCCACCTACGGCGGCCAGCGGAGCGACGTCCTCATCATCGCCAGGTTCGTCCCGGCCACCAAGCAGGTCTACCTCCTCTCGATGCCCCGCGACCTGTGGGTCCACATCCCGGGGCACGTCCAGTACATCTCGGGGATGAACCGGATCAACGCCGCCTTCAACCAAGGCCCGGGCCTGCTCATCAAGACGGTCAAGCAGGACTTCGGGATCTCGATCTCCCACTTCGCCGAGGTGAACTTCCCTGGCTTCGAGAACATGGTGACCTCGATCGGCGGCATCAAGATCAACTTCCCGATGAAGCTGCGCGACCACTACAGCGGCCTCAGCATCCAGCACACGGGCTGCCAGCTCATCTCGGGGGGGATGGCGCTCGCCTACGTGCGCAGCCGGCACCTCTACTACTACCGCAACGGGCAGTGGAACTACGACGGGATGAGCGACTGGAGCCGGATCCTCCGCCAGGACGTCTTCTTCCACGCCCTGCTCGCCCAGGTGAAGGCGAACTTCACCAACCCGCTGGCGATGAACAACCTCCTCACGACCACCGTCCACAACCTCGCCTTCGACTCGACGTTCACCAACAGCGACCTGTTGCACCTCGCCCTCGAGTTCCGCTCGACGACCGGCGCCGACATCCACAACGAGGTGCTCCCGACGATCCCGACGGTGATCAACGGGATGGACGTCCTGCTGCCGGCGATGCGCTACGACCGCCCCATGATCCAGAAGTTCCTCGCCGAGGGGACGGGCCGGCACCCGGGCGCGCCGAAGGCTGCGTCGACGGGCTCCGGCCATTCGACGAGCACCACCTCCGGCCACTCGACGAGCTCGAGCACCTCCTCGCCGCCCTCCACCACGACCACGACCACGACGACGCCGCCGGCGAACGTCGTGTTCGACACCCAGTCGGAGCCCTGGAACGGGACACCCTGTTGAGGAGGCTCCCGGCGCCCCGTCGCTACCCGCTCGCCAGCAGCGGCTCGGGGGAGCCTGTGTCGGGGTCACCGGGGACCAGGAGACTCGACCAGGCGTGAAGCTCGAGGGGCGGGCACCTGCGGCGGTTCCCGTCCCGTCGTGGTCCGACGGCCTCCGGACCCTGTGGCACCTGCCGGCTGAACAACGACGTCTCCGCCCGGGCTCGGACAGCGTGCCCTCGCTCGCCCGGAGTGCACCACGCTTGCTCGTGCGCGCCGGGTCCGGTGATGCCCTGCGAGGATGGGTGGACGTCCTGTGGTCGGCCCGCTCTCGGCCGTGTGAAGAAGGAGCGAGATGCGCTACGGCATGATCCTTCCCGGTGGCAGCGCCCCCGAGCAGCTCCACCAGGCCACGCTGGCGGAGGAGTCGGGATGGGACGGGGTCTTCGTGTGGGAGGCCGCCTACGGGGTCGATGCCTGGTCGCTCCTCGCGGCGATCGCCGTCAGGACGACGCGGGTCACGATCGGGACGCTCTTGACGCCGCTTCCCTGGCGGCGCCCGTGGAAGGTGGCGAGCCAGGTCGCCACGGTCGACCAGCTCTCGGGAGGTCGTGTGGTTCTCACGGTCGGGATCGGGGCGATCACGGACGACCTCCCCCGCACCGGCGAGGTGACCGGACTCAAGGAGAGGGCGGAACGCCTTGACGAGGGGATCGACCTGATGCGGATCCTCTGGGAAGGCGGAACGGGGTACCAGGGTCGCTTCTACGACTACGAGGCAGGATCCCTCGACGAGCTCGCCTCGATGGGCGGACCCGTGCGGCCGCGCATCCCGATCTGGACGGTCGCCGTCTGGCCCCGAGCGAAGTCGATGAACCGGGCGCTGCGATGCGAGGGGGTGGTGCCCCAGTTCGAGGGGCTCGGCGACGACGCGCAGCCCGAGCACGCCCGGGCCGTCCGGGAGTACCTCGACGCGAGAGGAGGCTCCGGGATCGACGTCGTGGCGCAGGGCGAGACACCAGCGGACGATCCGGAGGCTGCCGGGGCCGTGGCTGCAAGGTGGGCTGAAGCAGGCTGCACGTGGTGGCTCGAGACGCGCTGGGAGATGCCGCACGGCACCGCTGAGCGGATGCGCCAAGTGACCGAACGGCTGAAGGCAGGGCCGCCGCGCCGTGCGTAGCGCCAGCTGCCGCAGCGTTCGAGACGACAGAGCTGGCCGACCTCAGCCTCGCGGGCTCCGAGTGATCGCACACGAACGGAGCCCGCGAGGCCCCGGGCAGATGGCCGAACAGCTGAGGCACTCCGGTAACTGCGAGCAGGCCCGCCGTTGCGGGGTGGCGGAGCGTGGTCCCGGGTGAAGCAGGCCCCGCCCGCTCAGGCCGAGGTCGGCATCCAACTCGGGCGGCTCGCCTCGTAAGCGTCGATGTGCGACAGGTGCCGGAGCGTGAGCCCGATGTCGTCGAGGCCCTCGACGAGGCGGTGGCGGGCGTCGTCGTCGAGGCGGAAGGGGCCCTCGATCCCGGCCGCCGGTGCCTCGACGAGGCGGCGC
>JAKAOD010000448.1 GCA_021823365.1 Actinomycetes bacterium
GAGCTGGGCTCGGGACTTCGTCACGATGTCGGGGCTTCCGGCCACCTCACGGCGCTGAACGCTCCCGGCTCCATTTCGAGCGCCGGAGCACGCAACCCCGGCCCGCCCGAGACCAGGCCCGCGCGTGCCCCGCCTTCCGTCAGGTACTGCCTGGCCACCGCCGGGTCCGCCGCCGGGGGCGCTGAGGACAAGGCGGAGCCGGGCCACGCGAGAGCATGGCGAAGGAGGGTGCGGGATGCATGTCCTCCCGAAAGCTGAGCTGGCTGCAGGAGAAGTCGATGGCAGCGTCGACGTCGCAGGCGATGTAGCGAGCACTGACCGATGCCGTGGGGGACCTCTCACGGTTTCGAGGTGCGAAACGACATCGTGAGGGGCGAGGGACTCGAGGGCGCGGGCGCGGGGTTCCGCTGGCTGGCCGTTGGGCCGAGGGGCCACCCGGGTATCGGGAACATCCTGGCGGGCTGCGCGATGGGCCGCGATCGCGATGCCGTGCTGAGCCTCGTCTCGGTTCGCGACGATGGGAACGCGTGCCGCGCCTCGTTCGAGGTCGCCGCCGAAGACGCGCCGCGGGCGACGGGTGGGCCGCGGCCCGCCGTCGCCGCGGCGCTCGACCTCGACGCGCTCTCGGGCTGAGCCGGAGAGCGGCGGTTGACGGAGGATCCGGGCGAGCGCTCGAATGACTCTGCGTACGGCCGCTTACGACACGAAAGGGATCTCGATGCGCGCTGGAGTCGTCGGACTCGGGAGGATGGGTCGCGCCCTTGCCGCGCGGCTGCTCGGCGAGCACAACGAGGTCGTCGTCTGGAACCGCTCGCCTGGCCCGGTCGAGGTCGCCGTGGGGCTTGGCGCTCGGGCCGCGACCTCGCTCGCCGAGCTGTGGGACGGCACGGTGGCAGTCTGCAGCTTCCTCTCCGACGACGACGCCCTGCGCTCCGTCGTGCTCGGCGAGGCGGGCCTGTTCGCCGCAGCGCCGCACGGCGCGATCCTCGTCGAGATGAGCACCGTGTCGCCTTCGGCCTCGGCCGAGGTGGCGACCGCCGGGGCGGAGCGTGGCGTCGCCGTCCTCCGCTGTCCGGTGAGCGGGAACCCCGCCGTGCTGCAGGCTGGCAGGCTCGTCCTGATCTGCTCGGGGGACCGCGGCGCGTTCGAGGCCGCACTGCCGCTGCTGCAGGCGGTGGGTCCGGTGGTCCATCACGTCGGCACCGGCGAGCAGGCTCGGGTGCTCAAGCTGGCCATCAACACCATGGTGGCAGGGACCTCGCAGCTCCTCGCCGAGGCGATCGCGCTCTGCGAAGCCTGGGGTCTGGAGCGGGCTGCGGCCCTCGACGTGATCGCCAGCTCGGCGGTGGGCTCGCCGTTCGTCGGCTACAAGCGGCAGGCGCTCGTCGAACGCGACTACTCGGCGACTTTCACCACCTCCATGCTGGGCAAGGACCTGGGGCTCGCCCGGCGGGCAGCCGAGCAGGTCGACCTCCGGCTGCCGGTGCTCGACCGCGTCGCCGAGCTGGTCGAGGAGACCTGCGCCGACGGCTACGCGGACCTCGATTTCACCGCGCTGCTCCCGCACCTGCAGCGGCAGACGGGGCAGGTGCCCGACGTGTGAGCTCAGAACGGCGCCGGGTGCCTCCGGCCTGAGGGGTGCTGAACTGCTGCACAATCAGTCAACGATACACCACGTACATTCGTTCGAGTGATAGCCTGACGAGGTGAACCTGACCGAGTGGGCACGACGGCAGGGCATCCACCCCCAGACCGCCTACAACTGGTTCCATGCCGGGACGCTCCCCGTGCCTGCGGTCCGGGTGAACCAGCGCACGATCCTGGTCTCTCCCGAGTCGGCACTCGAGCAGCCCGCCGGCGCCCTCGGTCTCTACGCCCGGGTGTCTTCCCACGATCAGCGAGGGGACCTCGACCGCCAGGTGGCCCGGTTGAGCGAGTGGGCGGCGACCACCGGTCAGCCGGTGGTACGTGTCGAGGCCGAGGTCGGCTCCGGAATGAACGGTTCGCGCACCAAGCTGCGCCGGCTGTTGGCCGACCCGAGGGTCACCACCGTCGTGGTCGAGCACCGGGACCGCTTGGCCCGCATGAACGCGGAGCTGGTCGAAGCCGCGTTGTCGGCCCACAGGCGCCGCCTCGTCGTGCTCGATGACGGTGAGGTCGACGACGACCTCGTGCGGGAAATGACCGAGGTGCTGACCGGCTTCTGCGCCCGCCTCTACGGGCGACGCTCGGCGAGGAACCGGGCGGAGAAGGCCCTGCGCTGTGCCGAGCACGACGTGGGGCCGATGGCGCTGTCACAGGCGTCCAAGAGGATGGAGCGGTGACCCCGAAGCGCCCCCGCCGCCGCCTCCGTGAGATCGCACCGCCGTTCGTGGTGGCCCCGCCCGCCGGCGCCCGGGTCCGCACCCGGCTCCGGGTGGACGAGGACGATGCGGTCGTGCTCATGGCGCTCGGCACCCACCTGGGCTCGCTCGCCGGGGCCGACCTCGCCCAACGGTGCCGGGAGGGCCGGCTCGACGCCGGGTCCCGTGCCGCCTCGCGCCGGGAGCGCAAGCGAGCGTTGACGGCGGTCAGCTCTTCGCGCTGGGCGGGGGCCATCACCCGGACCTCCGAGGACGCCTGGCAGCTCGCCATGCGCAACCTCGTCGCCGAGGCCCGGAGCCTCCGGGCCAGGATCCGGCGGATCCAAGAGCGCCTTTGCCTCCCCGTCGGGGATCGCCGGGGTCGGCTCCGTGGCTATGCCACGGGGGCCGAGCGCTTCGAGAAGCAACGCCGGCTCCATGTGCTCTGCCACCGCCTGGCCGAGGTCGAACGCCGCCTCGATACGGGACGGGTCTCGGTCGTCCGGGGCGGGGCCCGTCTGGCCCGGGCTCACCACCACCTCGACGACACCGGCCTCACCGAGCAGGAGTGGCAGGCGCGCTGGCGTGCTGGAGATCG
>JAKAOD010000449.1 GCA_021823365.1 Actinomycetes bacterium
ACGGGGGCGCTCGCCGCGCTCGTCGAGGCGACCGGCATCCCCGTCGGCGAGACCCAGGCTGGCAAGGGCTCCCTCCCCCACGGGCACGCCCAGGCGGTCGGGGCCGTCGGTGCGACGGGGACGCCGGCGGCGAACGCTCTCGCCGCCGGGGCCGACCTCGTGATCGGGGTGGGGACCCGCTGGACGGACTTCACGACGGCGTCGCGCACCCTGTTCGGGGCCGAGGGCGTCCGCTTCGTGAGCTGCAACGTCGCCGCCTTCGACGCGGCGAAGCACTCGGGCGTCGCCGTCGTCGGCGACGCCCGAGCCACGCTCGAGCGCCTCGGGGCCCTCCTCGCCGGGTGGCGGGTCGAGCCCAGCTACTCAGAGGAGGTCGCCCGCCGCAGTGCGGCGTGGGACGAGACGGTCGACCGCGCCTTCGCGCGTCGCGAGGCACCGCTTCCGACCCAGGCCGAGGTCGTCGGCGCCGTCAACGCGGCCTGCGGCGAGCGCGGCGTCGTCGTCGGCGCAGCCGGCTCGCTCCCCGGCGACCTCCACAGGCTCTGGCGGCCGTCCGGACCGAAGAGCTACCACGTCGAGTACGGCTACTCCTGCATGGGCTACGAGATCGCCGGCGGCATCGGCGTCAAGCTCGCCGCGCCGGAGCGGGACGTCTACGTCCTCGTCGGCGACGGCTCGTACCTGATGATGGCCCAGGAGCTCGTCACCGCCGTGCAGGAGCGCGTGAAGATCGTCGTCGTGCTCGTCGACAACCACGGCTTCGCGTCCATCGGCAGCCTCTCGGCGTCGGTCGGTGCGCAGCGCTACGGCACGGCCTACCGCTACCGGGGCGAGGCGTCCGGCCGCCTCGACGGCGCGGTGCTCCCCGTCGATCTCGCGGCCAACGCCGCGAGCCTCGGGGCGGCTGTCTACCGGGCCGGCTCCATCCCCGAGCTCGCGGCGGCGCTCGAAGCCGCCCGGGCGGACAGCGGCCCGGTCGTCGTCCGCGTCGAGACCGACCCGCTGGTGCCGGGACCGTCGAGCGAGGCCTGGTGGGACGTGCCCGTCGCCGAGGTCTCCGGTCTCGAGTCGACGCGCGAGGCCCGCAAGCCCTATGAAGAGGGGAAGGCTCGCCAGCGACCCTACTTGTGACCCGGCGCCGCCGGGCCAGGGACCGCGGGCGACCGGCTGCCGGCGAGGGCCGACGGCGAGGGACGGGCGACGGCGCGAGGAGCGAGGGCTGAGGCGTGAGGACGATCGAGCACTGGATCGGCGGGAAGCGCACGGCGGGGAGCGGGGCCCGGCGCGGCCCGGTGTGGAACCCCGCGACCGGCGAGCAGCAGGCGGAGGTGTGCTTCGCCGTGCCCGAGGACGTCGACGCGGCGGTCGCCGCCGCCAGCTCGGCCTTCGAGAGCTGGTCGCAGTCCTCGCTCTCGGCGAGGGCGAAGATCCTGTTCGCCTTCCGTGAGCTGCTCGACCGCCACCTCGACGAGCTCGCCGCGATCGTCTGCGACGAGCACGGCAAGGTGGTCTCCGACGCCCGGGGCGAGGTCCAGCGCGGCCTCGAGGTCGTCGAGTTCGCCTGCGGGATCCCCCAGCAGCTGAAAGGCGAGTACTCCGACCAGGTCTCGACGGGAGTCGACGTCTTCTCCTACCGCCAGGCGCTCGGCGTCGTCGCCGGCATCACCCCGTTCAACTTCCCGGCGATGGTCCCGATGTGGATGTACCCGATCGCCATCGCCTGCGGCAACACCTTCGTCTTGAAGCCGAGCGAGCGCGACCCGTCGGCGTCGGCGCGCGTCGCCGAGCTGTGGGCCGAGGCGGGGTTGCCCGACGGGGTGTTCAACGTCGTCCACGGCGACAAGGTGGCGGTCGACGCCGTGCTCGACCACCCCGGCATCGCCGCGGTCTCCTTCGTCGGCTCGACCCCGATCGCCCGCTACGTCCACGACCGGGCGAGCGCAGGCGGCAAGCGTGTACAGGCGCTCGGCGGCGCGAAGAACCACGCGGTCGTCCTTCCCGACGCCGACCTGGACTTCGCCGCCGACCATCTCGTCGCGGCGGCCTTCGGATCGGCCGGCGAGCGCTGCATGGCGGTCTCCGCGGCGGTCGCCGTCGGCGGGGCGGCCGACGACCTCGTGGGCCTCGTCCTCGACAAGGCGGCGTCGGTGCGGGTCGGCCCGGGGCGCGACGAGTCGAGCGAGATGGGACCCGTCGTCACCCGCGAGGCCAAGGCGCGCATCGTCGGCATCATCGACCGGGCGCCGGGCGAGGGGGCGCGCCTCGCCCTCGACGGCCGTGACCTCGTCGTGAAGGGGCACGAGGAGGGCTTCTTCGTCGGCCCGACGGTCGTCGACGGCGTCCGGCCCGAGATGGAGGTCTACCGCGAGGAGATCTTCGGCCCGGTGCTGTCGGTGCTGCGCGCCGGCACGGCCGGCGAGGCGATCGCGCTCGTGAACGGGAACCCGTACGGCAACGGCACCGCCCTGTTCACCTCGTCGGGGGAGGCGGCCCGCCGGTTCCACCGCGGGGTGAGCGTCGGGATGATCGGGATCAACGTGCCGATCCCGGTCCCGATGGCCTACTACTCCTTCGGCGGCTGGAAGGACTCGCTCTTCGGCGAGCGGAGGGTGCACGGGCCGGAGGGCGTCTCGTTCTACACGCGGGCGAAGGTCGTCACCTCCCGCTGGCCGGCGCCGCGGGCCGAGACGGGTGCCTCCTACCACTTCCCGACGGCGACCTGACGAGCGCACGGACCGAGGGTCGCGCCGACCTGCCGCGGCAGGCCGGCCGCGTCGCGCAAGGTCGCCGGCCGGGCGCCGGCAAGAAGCTCGAAGCGGGACACGTCGCTCGCCCGGTGCGTGCCGCCCGTGCTCGCGGCGGATGGCCCGCCGGATGAGCTCCGAACGCGGGGCCCTGTCCGGCGTTCCGCCTC
>JAKAOD010000450.1 GCA_021823365.1 Actinomycetes bacterium
AGGCGGCTCACCGGCGACAGCGGCGTGGGCGGCCAGCAGACAAGTCACCACCGGGTCGTCCGATGAGGTCTCGACGGGTGGCCGATTGTCGATGACGCACACGCTCGCCTCCACACCGTCGCGTGCGCCCGCTGCGGACGATGCGGAGGCGACGCGCGCCAGCAGCTCGTCATGGTCCACGCCGGGAACCGAGCGAATATCGACGTAGAGTGAAGCCGTCGCCGGAATCGTGTTCATTTGCACCGCGGTGCCGGCCTCGATCACCGTCGGCGTCACGTACGTGGGACCGAGGTAGGGGTGGATCCCGTGTGACGACTGAAGCTCGTCTTGAATCTTCCCGAGCTCGCCAAGAAACCGCCCCAGCGCAGGCAACGGATTGCAACCGCGCTCGGGCATCGCCCCATGGGTCATCTGGCCGAGGAAGTCCACGCGAAGACGAATGGCGCCTTTCGACACGGGGCACACCTCGTCACCTTCTGGCTCGCAGACGATGACTCCAGTGACGCCCTCAAGGGCACCGCTCGCTACGGCGTGCTTCGCTCCCAGCATCATGCCCTCCTCGTCGACCAGAGCGAGAATCCGCACGGTTCCAGGAAAGGGTCCGGCCAGCTCCATCGCGCGAATGCCAAAGAGCATGGCCGCCACTCCCGCCTTCATGTCCGCGGACCCACGGCCATACAGGCGACCGTCAACCTCCTGGCCCCCGAACGGGTCGAAGCGCCACTGTGATACGTCCCCCTCGGTGACGACGTCCAGATGGCCCTCGAATGCCAGGATCGCTCCAGGCCCACCGCCTCCCACCACGTCGACAGTGATGTTCGAGCGGCCTGGCGCCACTTCCGACAGGGCCGGGCGCCAACCCCAACTCTCCATCAGCTCGACGACGGCGCGCGTGGCGCCCTCCTCGCTCGAGCGACCAGGTTCATCGACGCTGCGTATGCGAATCAGGTCTGCCGCAAACCTCACCGCACCCTGTTCGTCGACCAGCACCTCCAACGAGGCCACTTCCTCCGGGGACCCATGGTCCACCATCACCTGCTCCCTTCCCATCGTGCCGGCTCGGTGCCTGGTCGCGGATCGCCAGCCACTAGCTGTGCGGACTCTGTTCGCGCAGCCTCGCAATCGTCGTCTCAATGTGGCCACGAGCCAGTTGCTCGGCGCGCGTCGCGTCATGGTCCTTGATGGCCTCCAGGATGCGCCGATGCTGCTTCACCGCGTTGATCGCCACCGCCTCGGACACGCCAACCCACGGATTGAAGATCTGTGCGGTCATACGCAGTATCACGAGCTGCGCGACGAGGAACTGATTGTCAGTGGATCGCAGAATGAACTCGTGAAATCTGATGTTCAGTCTCGTGTACTCGGCCGGCACCCACGGATCGAGGGACACCTCCTGTCCAGCCACGACATCCGCCAGCTCCACGATTTGCGTGTCGGACATCTCCCGAGCAGCGAGGCGAGCAGCGAGTCCGTCAACGACGGAGCGCAGCTCGTAGGCGTCGAGCAGCGTCTTGCGACTTCCCGAAATCACGCGTGCCGCACGTCCCGGCTCAGCAATGAGCAAACCCTCCTGCTCGAGCATCCGGATCGCCTCGCGCAACGGCGTTCGACTGATTCCCAATTCGGCCGAGAGGTTCTCTTGGTGGATGATGGTTCCCGCCCCGTACTCGCCGTCATAGATCCGCGAGCGCAACTCGTCGGCGACATCGTCCGCCAGCCGCGACCTGCGCTCCCAGCGCGACGGTGCAGGCCTGTCACTGCTGATGTCGGTCACCTTCCCTCCCCCTCTATCGACCCCCATGATCGGTCGAGACACGCTGGCCATCCATCCCGCCCCCTAGGGTGCTTGAATATCCAGAATACAGAGTACAACACCAGGGGACGGGCTCATCCCGGACTGAGCAGCGGGCTCAGTTGCGTGAGGAGTCGTGGAGCCAGGCAGCCCGTCGTAAGGAGGACACGTGCCCATCATCGACATCGACAGGATCGGGAGTCCCGGTCCGAACAACGACATCTCCGACGTGCGGGGCATCTTGGTGGGACACCATCAGCGCATCGAGAACTCGTGGCTCACCGGAACCACGGTCATCGTCCCTCCAGCCGGCACCGTAGGAGGCGTTGACGTTCGCGGTGGCGGACCGGCGACGCGCGAGACCGACGCCCTGGGGCCGACCACGCTGGTGGAGAACGTGGACGCGATCTGCCTGTCCGGAGGCAGCGGCTACGGGTTGGCCGCCGCCGATGGCGTCATGTCTTTGCTCGGGGATCGGCACGTGGGTTTCCGGGTTGGACCCGAAGAGCGGCACGTCGTGCCCATCGTTCCTGCCGCATGCCTCTTCGACATCGTTGGTGGGGGCGACTTCGGACACCGACCCGATGCAAGCTTCGGACGAGCCGCGCTGGAAGCGGCCGGTCCCCACGTCGTCCAAGGGACGGTCGGGGCAGGCTCGGGGGCGCGCGCCGGCGGCCTCAAAGGAGGTATCGGCTCGGCCAGCGTGGTGCTCGACTCAGGCATCACCGTTGGGGCCCTCGTCGCGCTCAATGCCGGCGGCAACGTCGTCGATCCCCGCAGCGGCATACTCTACGGTCTCCGCTACGGACTGCCGGACGAGTTCTCAGGCATCAAACCTCCGACGGCGAGCGATATCGAGGAGGCCCGCCCCTGGCTCACGAGCCCCGGGCCGCGCAACACGGTCCTCATGGTTGTAGCGACCGACGCCGCACTCTCGAAGTCCGAAGCGTGCCGAGTCGCGATGACAGCCCATGACGGACTCGCGCGGGCGGTGACCCCCGTACATTGCATGACCGATGGCGACGTGGCATTTTGCCTGGCGACGGGAGCACGTGAGCTGCCCACCACGCCAGAGCCAGGGCTTCTCGTCCCGGCATCACATCGAACCGAGCAC
>JAKAOD010000451.1 GCA_021823365.1 Actinomycetes bacterium
GCTCATCTCTGCTCCCCGTCGTGCGCGCGCTGCCCGTGCTCGCCGCGCCGCGCGCGCTGCCCGTGCTCGCCGCGCCGCGCCTCGGTCATTGCCTCTCTCATTTCTTCGTCGCCTTGGCGGCGGACCGCCGGCGGCGCCGAGCCGGGCCGCTCAGGATCCGCCACGCGGCCAGCCCCATGAAGACTGCGGCGGCGCCTCCCACGATGACGTACGGCGCCCAGCTCGTCGTGCCGCTGAAGAAGCCTCCCGTCTGCTCCTGGAGGGCCCTGAGGAGGGCCACCAGAAGCAACACGAGCCCAGCGCACAAGAGGATCGAACCGACGATCCCGAAGAGGAGGTAGCGCCCGAGGCCCTTCAGGGGATCGAGGGTCTCCTGCTTCACGTAGTCGAGGACGAGCTGGAGCGCGTCGGTACCGCTCTGCCGCATGCCGCCGCCCGGCGTTGACGAGGACGACGACCGGCCGAATCGAAACCGTGCCACGCGCGCTCAGGCTCCTCTCTTGGTACCGGCCCCGGTGGTCTCCGTGAGGGCGCGTACGGCCTCTCCGATGCGCCTGCGGGGTAGATCCTCCACCGGTGCGCTCCTCCGTCGCAAGCGGAAGCCGCCCGGACGGTCGCTCGCTGGCGTCCGGGCACCGCCCCGGGCCGGTGTGCCAGTACCCACCCGGCCCGAGCGCAACCACCCGTTGCGAGCGGCTCAGGCTCGGTCGGAGATGAGGTAGGTGGAGGTCGCCCGCGCCAGCGCGACCCCGTCCTCGCCGCGGAGCGTCGCTTCGGCGAACGCGACGCGCGCACCTCCCGATACGACCTCGGCCTCGCAGGTGAGCCGTGCTCCGACCTGGACCGGGCGGAGGAAGCTCACCTTCATCTCGACGTTCGTCACTCTGACGGGGCGGCCGCGCGCGAACGTGACCGCGGACGCGCCCATCGCGGAGTCGCAGCAAGCAGCCACGAAGCCGCCCTGGATCACCCCCGCAGGGTTGGCGAAGCGCTCGTGCGCCTGCACCCGCCACACCGTTCGCCCGGGCTCGGACTTGTCGGCGCAGACCATGCCGAGGGTCAGGTCGCAGTTCGGCGGCACCTGCAACGTCGGCGGCAACGGCACCCCGCCGAGCGTACTGGGTATGTTGGGCCGCATGGCCCCTGACCCGCCGCCGCGCGGCTCGTCCCTCGCGCAGCACCTCGTACAGCCCGACGCCGACCTCGTACAGCCCGACGCCGAGCTCGAGCAGCTCGGCATCAACGTCGTCCGGGGGCTCGCGATGGACGCGCCAGCCCGCGCGCGCTCAGGGCATACGGGCACGGCGATGGCGCTCGCTCCGCTCGCGCACGTGCTCTACACGCGGGTCATGCGCCACGACCCGAGCGATCCCGACTGGCCGGACCGGGACCGGTTCGTCCTGTCCAACGGGCACGCGTCGGTGCTCCTCTACTCGATGCTCTACCTGTGCGGGTACGGGCTCACCCTCGACGACCTGAAGGCTTTCCGCCAGTGGGGCTCGCGTACCCCGGGCCATCCAGAGAAGCACCACGTGCCGGGGGTGGAGGTGACCACGGGGCCGCTCGGGCAGGGCTTCGCGAACGGGGTCGGCATGGGAATCGCAGAACGAGTCCTGCGCGCGCGCTTCGGGCCCGAGCTCGTCGACCACCACACCTTCGTCCTCTGCGGCGACGGCTGCCTCGAAGAGGGCGTCAGCCACGAGGCGGCTTCGCTCGCCGGCCACCTGGGGCTCGGCCGGCTCGTCTACGTCTACGACAACAACCACATCTCGATCGACGGCCCGACGGAGCTCGCGTACAGCGACGACGTGGCCAAGAGGTTTCGCGGCTACGGATGGGACGTCGACGACGTCGGCGAGGTGGCGAACGACACGGAGGCCATCGAGCGCGCGCTTCGCCGCGCGATGGCGGTCGAGGACAAGCCTTCCCTCATCATGCTGCGCAGCCACATCGGATGGCCGTCCCCGCACCTGACCGACAGCGCGAAGGCGCACGGCGACCCGTTCGACGAAGAGGAGATCAAAGAGACCAAGGCGATCCTCGGCCTCCCGGTGGAGGAGAGCTTCTGGGTGCCCGACGAGGTGCTCCGGCTCTACCGCCGCACCATCGCGCGCGGCCAGGAGCTGCGCGCGGCGTGGGAGGCGCGCCTCGACCGGCGGAGCGGCGATCGCGCCGAGTGGGACGCGGCGTGGGCCGGGCGCGGTCTCGCAGGCTGGGAAGAGAAGCTCCCCCGCTTCGCCCCGGGGACGATGGTCGCCACGCGGAAAGCCGTGAACGCGTGCCTCAACGCGACCGCCGATCTGATCCCCGGCGTCGTCGCTGGTGCGGCCGACCTGACGGGGAACACCGGCATGAAGATCGACGACGGGGAGCGGCAATCGCCCGAGTGCCCCGGCGGCCGCCAGGTGTACTTCGGCATCCGCGAGCACGGGATGGCCGCCGCCATGACGGGGATGGCCCACCATAGAGGTGTGCTGCCGATGGGCGGGACGTTCTTCTGCTTCAGCGACTACATGCGCCCGGCCGTCCGGCTCGCGGCGATGTCGCGCGCGCACGTGATCTACTCCTGGACGCACGACTCGATCGGGCTCGGCGAGGACGGCCCCACCCACCAGCCGATCGAGCACCTGGCGTCGCTCCGCGCGATGCCCGGGCTCGCGGTGTGCCGGCCGGCCGACGCGAACGAGTGCGCACAAGCGTGGCTCCTCGCCGTCGACGGCGAGGAGCCGGTCGGGCTGGTGCTGACCCGCCAGGAGATCCCCGTGCTCGCGCAGACCGCCGAGCGGGCGCCCGCCGGCGTCCGACGCGGGGGCTACGTCCTCGTGGACGAGCCTGGAGGTGCCGGCGCGGGACCGCCCGACGTCGTGCTCATCGGCACGGGCAGCGAGGTCCACGTGTGCGTCGT
>JAKAOD010000022.1 GCA_021823365.1 Actinomycetes bacterium
CACGCGACCCCGCGCTCGAGGCCGTGCCCGTCGGGGCCGGCACGACGTCGGAGGAATGACCGTGGCCGAGATCACCGCCAAGGATGTCCAGGCGCTCCGTCAGGCGACGGGCGCGGGGATCCTCGACGCGCGTAGGGCCCTGCAGGAGGCTGGCGGCGACCCGGAGAAGGCGCGGCGCTGGCTTCGAGAGCAGGGCCTCGCCGGGGCGGCCAAGCGCGGCGACCGCGAGCGCGCCGAGGGCGCCGTCTCGGTGGTCGTGCCGGGCGAGGGGCGGTCCGGGGCCGTCGTCTCGCTCGAGTGCGAGACGGACTTCGTCGCGAAGTCGGCCGACTTCGTCCGCCTCGTCGACGTCCTCGCAGAGGCGATCGCCTTGCGAGGCGAGGGCGCGATCGCCGAGCACGCCGACGAGATCGACGAGCTGAAGGTCGTCCTCAAGGAGAACATCGCCGTGGGCCGCCACGTGCGGTTCGAGGCCGCCGCCGGCGGCGCGCTCGGCAGCTACCTGCACGTGCAGAACGGCCGGGGTGTGAACGGGGTGCTCGTCGAGGTGGCGGGTGGCTCGCCGGAGCTCGCACACGACGTCGCAGTGCACATCGCCTTCGCCCGGCCTGAGTACGTCCGGCGCGACGAGGTTCCCGAGGAGGCAATCGCTGCCGAGCGCGAGACGATCACGGCGATCGCCCGCAACGAGGGCAAGCCCGAGGCGCAGCTACAGAAGATCGTCGAGGGTCGGCTCAACGGCTGGTTCAAAGAGCGCGTGCTGCTCGACCAGCCGTACGCGCGGGACGAGAAGTTGACGATCGCGCAGCTCGTCGGCCAGGCGCGCATCACGAGGTTCGCCCAGGTCGTCGTGGGCGCGTGACGGCCGCGATGGCTGAGCACGCCGGGCCGGGGCACCCGTCCGACGCCACGGGCGCGCGCCGAGGTTGGTCACGGGCGGTGCTCAAGCTCTCCGGCGAGGCGCTCGCCAGCGAGCTGTCGGACGAGATCATCGACGCGCGCACCGTGCGGCGCATCGCCGCCGAGATCGCAGAGTCCTGCGACGAGCTCGATGTCCAGCTCGCCGTGATGGTCGGGGGCGGGAACATCTGGCGCGGCACGACGGGCGCCGCCGAGGGCATGGACCGGGCGACGTCGGACACGATGGGCCAGCTCGGCACCGTGATCAACGCCCTCGCCCTCCAGGACGCGATCGAGCGCGAGGGTCAGCCGACCCGGGTGCTCTCGGCGGTCGCGATGGCCGAGGTCTGCGAGCCCTACATCCGCCGGCGCGCGATCCGCCACCTCGAGAAGGGACGGGTGGTGATCTTCGCCGCCGGAATGGGTAACCCGTACTTCACGACGGACACCCCCGCGGCCCTTCGCGCCGCGGAGATCGAGGCGCAGGTGCTCCTGAAAGGGACGCACTCGGGCGTCGACGGCGTCTATTCGGCCGACCCGCGCGCCGAACCCGGGGCGACCCGCTTCGACGAGATCAGCTTCGCCGAGGTGATGAGCCGGGACCTGCGGGTCATGGACATGACGGCGATCACCTTCTGCAGGGACAACTCGATCCCGATCCTCGTGTTCGACCTCATGAAGGAAGGGACGATCCGCGGGGCGCTCTCCGGCGAGCCGATAGGTACGCTGATCAGATGACCTCCGAAGCAGAGGATTCGATCATCGAGGTCGCGCTGCACGACGCGCGCGAGAAGATGCATCGGGCGGTCGAGCACGCGAAGACCGAGTTCGCCGGGATCCGGACGGGCCGGGCGGCGCCTGCGCTCGTCGAGAAGCTGCGGGTCGCCTACTTCGGATCGGAGGTCCCGCTCCAGCAGCTCGCCGGCTTCCACGTGCCCGAGGCGCGAGTCCTCGTGATCCACCCCTACGACAAGGGGGCGCTGCGCTCGATCGAGAAGGCGATCCAGGCGTCGGACCTCGGCGTCAACCCTTCGAACGACGGCCAGGTGATCCGGCTCGTGTTTCCCCACCTGAGCGAGGAGCGCCGCAAGGACCTCGTGAAGGTCGTCCGCCAGCGGGCCGAGGAGGCGCGCGTCGCCGTCCGCGCCGCCCGGCGGGGGGCGCGGCACGACCTCGAGACGCTCGAGCGCGACGGCGACATCTCCTCCGACGACCTCGACCGGGCGGAGAAGGACCTCGAGAAGCTGACCCACGAGCTCGTGACCGAGGTCGATCGGCTCCTCGCCCACAAGGAGCAGGAGCTCCTCGAAGTGTGAGGCGACCGGGCGCGCAGGCTGGGCCGCGCGATCCGGCGGGCGAGAGGCGAACGGGAGGCGGGAGTGGACGAGCGAGACGAGCGGGCCGGCGGGCCGCCCGATGTCGCCCCGCCGGGTGGCGATCCACCGCCGCGGGGGCGCGACGGTGTTCGCATCGCTGCTGTCGAGGCGGCGGTGGCGGCCGGGCTCGTGCCCTCGACGCTGCACTTTCATGAGACGCGGCGATCGGCGTCGCGCGCCGCAGAAGAGGCGAGCGCCGAGGGGGAGGCTCCCGAAGGCGCCGACGCCGGGGCTGCGGCCGCCCAGCTCGGCATCCAGTTGCCGGACTGGACGGACCCGCCGACGGGTCAGGTGCCGCGCATCGTCCTCGGACTGACCGACGGCGACCCGCTGGCCCCGGTCGACGTGTCGGTCCCCGGCCCGGCGTGGCGAGAGGACCGGGCGGACTGGGAGCAGGAGGTTGACCTCTCCTTCCTCGTGGACGACGAGGTGGGGGCGGAGGTCGCCGACGACGCGGAGGAGCGGGCCTGGATGGCGCTGCTCGACGCCTCGGCCGCCACGCCGCCCGTGCCAGAGGAGCTCGATGGCGACGCGCGAGCCGACTCCGAAGGCGATGTCTGGCGTCCTGGCCGTCGCCGGTCCAGGTCGGGAAGGCACTCGGTGGGCGCCCACCGGCGGCGGGGCGCCGATGCCGCCGACGGGGAGCGGGAGGATCTGCCCCGGGAGGAGCTGCCCCGGGAGGAGGTCCGCGCCCGGTCTGCCGGCCCGGACGCTCCGGGTCGAGCCGCGCCAGGGCGCGCGGGACAGGCGGCACGGGCGCCCGACGGAGGGCGGCGAAGCGCCGCCGTCGCCACGGCGACCGGTCTCGCCTTTGGCGCGCTTGCCGTTCTGTGCTTCCTCGGCGGGCCGGACTGGACCCTCGGCCTGGTCGCTGCCGTGGTGACCCTGGCGGCTGGCGAGGTGTTCGGGGTGCTCCGGAGGTCGGGGCTGCGGCCGGCGACGCTCGTGGGCCTTCTCGCCGTGCCGTGCCTCGTCGTCCTCGCCTTCCTCCGCGGCTCGGCGGGCCAGTTGGGAGTGCTCGCGGGCGCGGTCGTCGTCAGCTTCGCCTGGCATCTCGTCGCGTCGGGGCCACGAGCCGACGGCCGGCGAAGGGTCGTCGCCGACCTCGGGGCGACGCTCGCCGTCATCTGCTGGGTGGGGCTGCTCGGCTCGTTCGCCGGCCGGCTCCTCTCACAAAGCGCCTTTCCGCACCGCCACGGCATCGCCTATCTCCTCGCCGCGGTCGCCGTGACGGTGGCTGCGGACGTGGGGGCGTACGCGACCGGCGCAAAGCTGGGCCGCCATGCCTTGGCGCCGCGGGTGAGCCCGAACAAGAGCGTCGAAGGCCTCGTCGGCGGCTCGGTGCTCGCGATGCTCGTCGCGGGGCTGGTGCTGCCGCACATCCACCCGATCTCGACCGCCCAGGCGCTCTGGCTCGGGGTGATCGTCGTCGTCCTCGCCCCGATCGGCGACCTGGCCGAGTCGCTCGTCAAGCGCGACCTCGGCGTGAAGGACATGGGTTCGATCCTGCCGGCCCACGGGGGAGTGCTCGACCGCGTCGACGCGATGCTCTTCGTCCTTCCCGCCGCTTTCCTCCTGTTCAGCGCGTTGCGCCCGTGAGCGGCCCGACGCGTGTCGCCGTGCTCGGGTCGACGGGCTCGATCGGCACCCAGGCGATTGACGTCGCGCGGGCCGCTCCCGACCGGCTGCGCGTGATCGCGCTCGGCGCGATGCGATCAGTGCGCCTGCTCGCCGAGCAGGCGAGAGAGCTGCGTCCGGAGGTGGTCGCGATCGGGGACGAGCGTCTCGCGGGAGAGCTCGAGAAGCTCGTCCCGGACGGGACCGAGGTGCTGGCCGGCCCGGGCGCGCTCGAGGCGGTCGCCAGCGCCGGCGCCGACGTCGTCCTCAACGCCGTGGTCGGCTTCGCAGGACTGCCCGTCACCGTGGCGGCGCTCACGGCCGGCCGACGCCTCGCCCTCGCCAACAAGGAGTCGCTCGTCGCCGGGGCTCCCGTCGTCCAGGTGGCGCGGGCGACCCCCGGGGCGGAGATCGTCCCCGTCGACTCCGAGCACTGCGCGATCCACCAATGCCTCGGCGCGCACGCGCGGGCAGAAGGCGGCGACGGCAGGCCGGCGCCGCCGCCCGAGGTTCGCCGGCTCGTCGTGACGGCGAGCGGCGGGCCGTTCCGCGGGCGCTCGCGCGGCGAGCTCGGATCCGTCACCGTCGAGGAGGCGCTTGCCCACCCGACGTGGAAGATGGGCCCGAAGATCACCATCGACTCCTCGACGCTCATGAACAAGGGGCTCGAGGTCATCGAGGCCCACGAGCTCTTCGGCGTCGAGCTCGATCGGATCGAGGTCGTCGTCCACCCGCAGTCGGTCGTCCACTCGATGGTCGAGTGGCACGACGGCGCGACGGTCGCACAGCTCTCCATGCCGGACATGCGACTTCCGATCGGCTACGCGCTTCTCTGGCCCGAGCGGCTCGATACGCCCTTTGGCACCATCGACTGGTCACAGCTCTCGAAGCTCGAGTTCTCCGAGCCGGATCTGGAGACGTTCACCTGCCTCCACCTCGCCTATGCCGCCGGGCGCGCCGGGGGGTGCGCGCCGGCGTGGCTGAACGCGGCCAACGAGGTCGCGGTAGCGGCCTTCCTCGAAGGGCGCATCGGCTGGCTCGCCATCGCCGAGGTCGTCGCGGAGGCGCTCGACGACATCGAGGAGAAGAAGCTGCTCGAGGTCGAGGACGTGCTCGCCGCCGACGCCGCCGCACGCCGCTCGGCAGACAAGGCCCTCGCGCGGAGGCGACGCGCGTCATGAGCGATCGCAGCAGGCGGGCTGTCGTGGCGATGACCGGCGGCCAGCGGCGGGTGCCGGGCGCGGCGGGAGACCCGCGGCCGGCGGGAGAAGCGGGGGCGGAGGCGCCACGCGGCACGTCGCGCTGGGCGCTCGCCCGCCTCGGCCTTGCCCTTGCCGCGGCCGTCGTCCTCGCCGTCCTGCTCCACGGCCTCCCCGTCCTCGTCGTGGTGCTCGCTCTCGTCGTCATGGTCATGGTCCACGAGCTCGGTCACTTCGTGACGGCGAAGCTCTCGGGGATGAAGGTCACCGAATACTTCCTCGGCTTCGGCCCGCGGCTGTGGTCCGTCCGCCGCGGCGAGACGGACTACGGCGTCAAGGCCCTCCCCGCCGGCGGCTACGTGCGCATCGTCGGCATGACCACGCTTGAGGAGGTCGAGGCTGCCGACGAGCCCCGGAGCTACCGGCAGGCGAGCTTCCCGAGGCGGCTCCTCGTGTCGAGCGCGGGCTCGGCGATGCACTTCGCCATGGGCTTCCTCCTCCTGTGGGGGATGTTCGCGATCTCGGGCGTTCCTGTTGCCGCGACTCCAGAGGTCACCGGCCTTACGTCCTTCGTGAGCGGGCCCAGCCCCGCCCAGCGCGCCGGATTGCGC
Organism: Actinomycetes bacterium; assembly: GCA_021823365.1. The sequence goes on from JAKAOD010000022.1 coordinate 5,704, forward strand.
GCCGGCGACGAGCTGCTCGCGATCGACGGGCACCACTTCACGGCCGGCGAGCAGTTCGTCTCCTTCGTCGAGTCTCACCCGGGCAAGGAGCTGACCCTGCTCGTCGACCGGAGCGGCAAGCAGATCACCTTGCAGGTGCGCCCCGCAGACAAGCGGCGGGTCGAGGTGCTCGTCGGCGGCCGTCCCGTCCCGCTCGAGCGCCCGAGCGGCAAGCCCACCGGCGTGATCGGCGTGCAGCTCCAGTTCGTTGCACGCAACGAGGTGGCCAACCCGCTCGTCGCCGTCGGGAGGGCGGGGCGGATGCTCGGGACCGTCACGGCGCAGACGGCGACGGGCATCGGCGAGGTGTTCTCGCTGCACGGGCTCACGACCTTCGCCCACCAGGTCGCGACGGCCGGGTCGTCGCAGGCGGGCTCGGCGCCGGCCGTGTCCGGCGGCTCGAACACGAGCTCAAGAGGCTCGTCGTCCCCCCAGCTGCTGTCGATCCTCGGAGCGATCCAGATCGGGGCCCAGGCAGCCAGGGAGAACGTTGCCGAGCTCCTCTACATCCTCACCGTGATCAACATCTTCGTCGGCATGGTCAACCTCTTCCCGATGCTCCCGCTCGACGGCGGGCACGTCGCGATCGCCGTCTACGAGCGGTTGCGGTCCCGTGCCGGGAGTCGCTACCACGCCGACGTCACCAAGCTGATGCCCGTCGCCTACGTCTTCCTGCTGTTCATGGTCGTGATCGGCATCGGCGCCCTCTACGCCAACATCGTCCATCCGGCCTCCCTGCCGGGCGGTTGAGCGGCGAAGTGCTGGCGAGCCCGCCTGCGGTCGCCCGGCGCTCGGCGGCGCCGTAGGCTCGTCCCGAGGCCCCGGGCGACCGGCCGGGCCCGGAGGTGGCGAAGAGCATGGCAAGAGCGACCGTCAGCGTCGCCACAAGGCGGCGGACGCGCCAGATCCGGGTGGGCAGCGTCGCCGTCGGCGGCGACGCCCCGGTGAGCGTCCAGTCGATGACGACGACCAAGACGGCCGACGTCGAGGGGACGCTCCGCCAGATCTACGCCCTGGCGGCCTCGGGGGCCGACATCGTGCGCTGCACGTGCAACGAGCGTGAGGCCGCCGAGGGCCTCGCCCGCATCGTGCCGCGCTCGCCCGTGCCGATCGTCGCCGACATCCACTTCCACGTCGAGATGGCACTGGCAGCCCTCGACGCCGGCGTCCACGGGTTGCGGCTCAACCCCGGCAATCTCCGCAAGCCGGAGGAGATCAGGCTCGTGGCCAAGGAGGCGAAGAACCGCGGCGTGCCGATCCGCATCGGGGTCAACTCGGGCTCGCTGCACCCCGAGCTCTACGAGCGCTTCGGCGGCGCGACGCCCGAGGCCCTCGTCGAGTCCGCCCGCATGGAGCTCGCCTACTTCGAGGAGGTCGGATTCGACGACGTGAAGATCTCTGTGAAGGCCTCGAGCGTGCCGCTGATGATCGAGGCGTACCGGCTCGCCTCCGAGGCCTTCGACCACCCGCTCCACCTCGGCGTGACCGAGGCGGGCCCCCCGCCGGCAGGGCTCGTGAAGGCGACTGCCGGGATCGCGACGCTGCTCGCCGAGGGCATCGGCGACACGATCCGCTACTCGCTCACGGCCGACCCCGTCGAGGAGGCACGCGCCGGCAGGCAGCTGCTCGAGTCGCTGGGGCTCCGCGAGCGCCGGGGCCTTGACCTCGTCGCATGCCCCTCCTGCGGCCGTGCGGAGATCGACGTCATCCGCGTCGCGAAGGAGGCGCAGGCGGCGCTCGAGGAGCGACGGATCCCGCTGCAGGTCGCCGTCATGGGCTGCGTCGTCAACGGTCCCGGCGAGGCGCGCGAGGCCGACCTCGGCATCGCCGCGGGGCGGCATCGCGGCCACTTGTTCATCCGGGGAAAGATCGTGCGTGTCGTGCCCGAGGACCAGATGGTCGAGGCGCTCGTCGCCGAGGCGGAGAAGATCGTCGCCGAGGGCATCGAGGCTCGTCTCGCCTCGGCGGACGCCTCTGCCGAGCGCGAGGCGGCCGAGGACCGGAAGTCGCTGTTCGAGCAGAAGGGCGCCGACGCCAACAACTCCGAGCAGGTCGTCATGCGCATCCGCGAGCATCTCGACGGCGCCCGAGGCGGCGACGGGGCCTTGGGCGGCGACGGGGCCTCGGGCGAGCGCCCCTGAGCACCGACCGAGGAGCCCGAGCAGGGACGCTCTCAGGGGGTGCCCAGCACGTGCAGGTAGAATGGCCCGGTTCACCGAGCCCGGGAGCCGTTGACCGATGAGCAGCCAGAGAGGTGCTGGTCGTAGCCGTTCCTTCGAGGCCAGGCAGCGCCCGCAGGGCCCGCGAGCCGGCCAGGGATCGAGCGCGCCGAGGCGGCTCGGCGCGCCGTCGCCGCCCTCGCGTGGCGCTCGGCCGGCGACGGGAGCGGCCCGCCGCTACGAGCGCAGCCGCGGCCGGGGCGCGCGACCCGCCTGGCTCGGCTGGAGCGCCGTGGGTCTCGTGCTCGTCGTGCTCGTCGTGCTGCTCGTCGTGAAGCTCTCCGGCGGGAGCTCGAGCAACTCGAGCTCCGACGTGGCGGGCCGGCATCCAGCGGCCGCTCCCGCGTCGCTCGTCTCGTCGCTGACGACGATCCCGGCGTCGACCTTCGACGCCGTCGGGACGGGTGCCGAGCCGTCCCCCTTCACGGTGACGAAGGGGCAGCCGCCGCTCACGCTCGGCGGCAAGCCGCAGTTCGTCTACGACGGCGGCGAGTTCTGCCCCTACTGCGCCATGATGCGCTGGTCGATGATCGCCGCGCTCGGGCGCTTCGGCACCTTCAGCAACCTCAAGATCACCTCGTCGGCGAACACCGACGGCGACATCCCGACCTTCAGCTTCCTCGGCTCGATCTACACGAGCAAGTACGTGAGCTTCACGCCGTACGAGTCCGAGGACCGCCTGCAGCAGCCCCTCCAGATCCCGCCCACCTACGTCCAGAAGCTCGAGGCGAAGTACGACGGTTCGGGCACGACCCCCGCCAAGCCGTTCAACACCGGGTCGAGCTCGGGCATCCCGTTCCTCGACATCGGCAACAAGTACGTCGAGTCCGGCGACCCCGGCCCCATGGCGGTGATCTTCGAGGCGTACGGCTACCTCAACAACGGCGGGCCCGGTCGCCCTGCGATCGCCGCGGCGCTGCGCTCACCGAGCTCGGCGGTCGGCAAGGCGATCGACGCAAAGGTCTTCATCGTCCAGGCCAACTACATCTCCGCAGCGATCTGCTCGCTCGACGGCAGCAGGCCGGGAGCGGTGTGCGCCGCGCCAGGTGTCGTCGCGGCGGCGAGGGTCCTCGCCAAGACCACGCCGGTCGGCTGACGGCGCCGCCGTGCCGAAGCCTCCCACCTCCGAACGCGGCCGGCGCGGCCGGGGGTCACCGGTCGTGGAAGAGGAGGCCCCCCGTCGTCCCAGAGGATCGGGCACCCGGGCGCTGCTCGCGGCGGCGCCACACAGGCGCTCTGGCGCGACCCGGGCACGCCCCGCGAGTGCTCCGCAGTCCCCGGGCTCCGGCACCGAGCCGTCCGAGCGCCGGGACTGGCTCGCCGGGCTCGGCGGATGGCGCGCCGCCGCCACGACGCTCGTCAGCCTCGCCGGGCTCGGCATGGCCGTCTACCTCACGGCTGCGCACTACGACACCGGGATCAGCCTGGTCTGTCCGAACAGCGGCGTCATCAACTGCGAGGCGGTGACCACGAGCCCGGAGTCCTACGTCTTCGGGATCCCCGTCGCCGTGCTCGGCCTCGCGTACTTCGTGGGGATGCTCGCCCTTGCGCTGCCCTGGGCGTGGCGGAGCTCGCGGCGCGAGGTCGCCTACGCTCGACTCGCCGGCGGCGTCGCCGGCATCGGCTTCGTCTTCTACCTCGTCTACGCCGAGCTGTTCGAGATCCAGAAGATCTGCATACTCTGCACGACCGTCCACGTGCTGACGTTCGTGATGTTCGTCCTCATCGTCACCGGCTGGGACGCCGCGACGGCCGCCTGGCGGCCAGAGCTCGCCGGGGAGGACTGACGCCGCGGCCCTGGCGCGGCGTCAGCGACGGCGGCCCGCCGGGCGGGTTCGTGGCCCCCTACCGCGCCGAGGAGCCTGTCGGCGGCAGCTCCACTATCCGAGCGTTCGCCGACGCGCCGGCGAGCAGCTCGACGACGTGGGGATGGCAGGTGAAAGCGAGCACCTGTCGGGCCTCGGCGACGTCGGCGATCAGGCCGGCGATCGCGGCGGCGCGATCGGGGTCGAAGTTGACGAGGACGTCGTCGAGGACGAGCGGCAACTCGGCGCCACCGCTCCCCTTCGTCGCGAGGGCGAGCCGCAGGCAGAGGTAGAGCTGCTCGGCCGTGCCACGGCTCAGCGAGCCGGCGTCGACCCGAGCCCCCCCGGCGTCGATCGCGTCGATCCCGTGCGAGCGCCCGTCGGTGTCGAGCCGGGAGACGAGACGGACGTAGCGACCCCCGGTCGCCGAGGCGAAGAGCGCAGCTGCCGTGCGGACCACTTCCGGCTGGCGCTCGCGCTCGTAGCGGGCGAGCGTCCTTTCCAGAAGGGCCCGGGCGATGCCGAAGACTGCGTAGCGCTCGAGGGTCGAGCCGAGCTCGGCGCGGAGCGACTCCCGCTGGAGCTCGAGATCGGCGATCCGGGACGAGGCGCGCAGCTCACCGAGCTCCTGCGACGCGCGCTCGTGCGCCCGGGTCGCCTCGTCGTGGCGCCGCTTCGCCTCCTCGAGGCGGGCATCGAGCCGTTGCCGCTCCTCCTGCCAGGAGACGAGGTCGCCCGAGGCGACCTCGTCGTGCAGCCGCTTCGCGGCGTCGCCGTCGCCGAGCGCTCGGTCCACGGCCTCTGCGGCGCGGCGCGCGGCCTCGCCGACCGCCTGCCTGGCGTCGCGGGCCGAGGTGGCGGCATCGAGTCGCTGCACGAGGTGCCCGACGGCCGCGAGGGCGTGCCCGGGTCTGGTGGCCGTGCGCGGAGCGGCCGACGCGACCACGGCCGCCGCCGTCGAGCCGGCCGGCTCGACGGCGCTCGGCGCGCCCTCGGAGGGGCCCCGTCTGCCGTCGGGGAGCAGCTCGGCGGCGAGGGTGAGCGCGGCCGCGGCGTAGGCGTCGAGACGTCCGTCGTTCTCGGCGAGGGCTCGCTCGACCCTGTCCAGGGCCTCGAGGTCCTTGCGCAGCTGCGCGAGCACGCCGGCGCCGCGCCCGAGCGCGTCGGGTCCGAGCCCAGCCGGCAGCATCAGCTTGGAACGGAGCTGGGCGGCGGCACGCTCGATCTCGGCGAGCTGTGCTCGGGAGCGGTCGGCGAGCGCCAGGGACTCCTCCCGGCGCCGGCGCGCCTCGGCGGCCCGGCGCGCGAGATCGTCGAGCTCGCGGCGCGCTGCGGCCTCGGCCTCGAGCGCGCGACCGACGAGCTCGAGGCCGCCGCGCTCGAGCCGGCCCGGGCGTCGGAACGTCTCGGCGAGCTCCGCCAGGCGGGCCTCGATCCGCTCGAGCTCCGACCGGGAGGGGTCGGCGGCATCTCGTGAGCCGTCTCCTCGCCTCTCCTCGCGACGGCGCTCGAGGACCAGCGCGACCGCCGTGGCGCCGACGGCGAGCGCAGCCGCCGCGACCAGCGCAGCGACCGCACCGTGCCCTCCCGCCGCCGACAGCGCGGCGCCGCCGGCGAGCAAGGCGCATGCCGCGAGGAGGGCGACGACGATCCACGAGCTGGCGAGCGTCGCGCCCCCTCGGCGTGCGGCGAGCGACTCGAGCCGGGCTTCCCGCTCGGCACGCGCCCGGCGCTCCTCGAGCTCGTCGCGCCGGCCGAGCGCGAGACGCGCCTCGTGCAGCAGCTCGCCGGCGGCGTCGAGCTCGACCTTCTGGCGGACCCCGCGGCCCCCCGCCGCCTCCGCCTCCGCCGCCGCGAGCTCCCCCTCCAGCCTCCGTGCGTCGGCGGCGTCGCGGCCGGCGACCTCCTCCATCGATCGCACCTCAGCGAGCAGCTCGCCATGACGCCTCGACAGCCGCTCGGCCCGCTCGGTCGTCGCGAGGCCGAGAGCGAGGCGGCGGACGGCGTCGGGGTCGACGCTCGGCCCGATCTCGACGAGCCCGTCCTCGACGCTGCGCAGGATGCCCTCGCGTTGGCGCGCGAGGGCGTCACGCTGGCCGGCGCGCTCGACGAAGCCCGAGCGCTGGTCGCGCAACGCGGCGATCTCGCTCGCGCCGGCGAGCACGGCGTCTTCGGCCGGGTCGGCGCCGGGAAGCCCGCCGAGCTGCGCCTCGGCTTGCTGACGCTCGCGCCAGGCCGGCCACGCCGCCTCCAGCCGCTCGAGCTCCCGCAACCGCCGACGGAGGCCTTCGGCCGCCTCGTCCGCCTCGTGAGCGTGGGCCGCCAGCCGCTCGCACTCGGCGGCGCGCTCGGGGTAGCCCTTCGCCTCGTCGCGGAGCCGGCGCAGCTCCCCGTCGACCTCGTCGAGGCGACGGCGGAGGCTGTTGGCGACGGCGTCGGACTGGCGGGGGCGGACGAGGATGGCCTGCCGGTCGGCGAGCGACGCTTGTGCCCGCTTGGCCGAGCGACCCGCGCCGAGCACGCCGGCGGAGAAGATCAGGTCGCGCACCTCGTCGCGCTCCAGCGTCTCGAGCGAGGACAGCTCGGAGAGGCCGAAGGCGTAGACGCTGCGGAAGACCTCCCCGTCGATGCCCCCGAGCAGCCGCCGCAGCTCCTCCTCGCCCCGGGAGGTGCCGTCGGGCGCGGTCAGCGCCGGCGAGCGGCTGCCAACGTGGCGCTCGAGCAGCCAGCGACCCCCGTCGGCGTCGAGAAGCCAGACGGTGCCGCCGTGCGCCCCGCCGCGGAGCGGCTCGTGGTACGGACGCCGGCGGCGGCGGTCGGGGAACCCGAAGAGGACCCCGCGGAGGAACTCGAGGAGCGTCGACTTGCCCGCCTCGTTCGGTCCGGCGACGACGGTGAGACCTGCCGGAAGTCCCTCGACCCGGTGGTCGGCGAGCACGCCGAAGCCATCGACGCGCCAACCGAGGATCCTGCTCATGGCGCCTCGCCGCTCAGCTCGTCGAGGGCGGCGAGGGTGCCACGGGCGAGCAGCCCGGCCAACCGGTCGCCGTCGCCGAGGAGCTCCTCGAAGTCCCGGGCAAGGCTGCGTGGTACCGCACGGACGAGCTCGGCGGCGACCACCTCCAGCGCCGGCCCGCCGAGCGCGAGCTCGTCGGAGAGGGCGAGCAGGTCCGACGAGAAGTCGCCGCGGCCACGCACGAGCTCGAGGTCGTGCGTGGCCAGGGTGCGGTCGGCGAGCTCATCCCACCAGACGAAGGGCTCGGCGTCCGAGGCGCCGTCGCGCAGGTGCCGGAGCAGCTCCTCGACACTGCCCGTGCGGGACAGGGCTTCGTGCAACGGTCCCCGCCCCGAGAGCCGGACGCGCAGCACGAGCGACCGCCCGTCGGCGCGCTCCAGCGCTTCCCCGGCAAGGCCGGCCAGGCGCTCCTCGAGCTCGTCCAGGCCCTCGAGGTCCTCGACCGGGCACTCGAGCTCGCCGAAGCGCACCCGGTCGCAGGCGACTCGCTCGACGGTGCGCACGCGCCCGTCTTCGACGTGCACGACGACGGCGCCCTTGGGGCCCTGCTCGCTCCTCCGCGGGCTTCGTGCCTGCGTGTTGCCCGGGTAGACGACCCAGGGGTCGCCCGGACCGGAGCCTTCGGCGAGGACGCCGGCGGAATGGACGTGGCCGAGGGCCCAGTAGTCGAGCCGCGCGCGGCGGAGGTCGTCGAGGCTGCACGGGCTGTAGTCGTCGTGGCCCTCGCCGGCGCCGGCGACGTTGCAGTGGAGCAGGCCGACGTGGAGGCCGGGGCCCTCGGGCCTGCGGAAGCGCAGCGCGAGGTTCTCCGTCGTCGCCCGCCTCGCGTAGCTGATCCCCTGGATCGTCGCGACCACCGCGCCGTCGCGCAGGACAGGGACGATCTCCGGGGCGCGCGTGCCGAAGACCGTGACACCCTCCGGCCAGGTGCGCACGGCCGACCACCCGGCC
>JAKAOD010000452.1 GCA_021823365.1 Actinomycetes bacterium
ACGCCGAGCTCGAGGTGAGCGAGCCGTGGAAGCTCCCGCCCGGCCGGGAGCTCGAGGACGTGCTCGGCGACGCGCTCGAGGCACTGCGCCTGGTCGCCGTCCTCGCCGCACCGGCGATGCCGTCCGCCGCGGCGACGATCTGGTCGCGTATCGGGCTCCCCGGCGCTCCCGACGGGCCTGGCAGGGCCGCGCCCGGAGGCGACCTCGCCTGGGGCGGCTACCCGGGAGGCCTTCCGGTGCTGAAGGGGGCGCCACTGTTCCCGCGCCGGCGGGCCGAGGTGCCCGGCGCGTCGGTCGGGGCGCCGTGACGGCAGCCGGCACCTGGACCGACAGCCACTGCCACCTCCAGGACGACTTCCGCCGGGACGGCGCGATCGTCGAGGAGATGCTGCGCCGGGCGGCCGACGCCGGAGTGGCAAGGGCGGTCTGCGTCGGCACCTCGCTCGAGTCGTCGCGCCAGGCGGTCTCGATGGTGGCCGTCGCGACCGTCGCTGCCGCCGCGTCCGAGCCCGGAGGGGCCGCTGGACCTGTGGCTGCCCCCATCACGGCGGCGGCCACCAGGCCCGCGCTCTGGGCGACTGTCGGGCTGCATCCCCACGATGCCTCGAGCGGGCTCGGGCCGGTCGAGGCACTCCTCCAGCAGGTCGCCCCGGCCCCGGGAAGGCCAAAGGTGCCCGGCTCGGTCGTCGGCGTCGGGGAGTGCGGGCTCGACTACCACTACGACCATTCGCCCCGTGACGTGCAGCGCGCCGTCTTCGCGGAGCAGGTGGTCCTGGCACGGCGCCTCGACCTCACGCTCGTCGTCCACACGCGCGACGCGTGGGACGACACCCTCGGCGTGCTCGCCGAGGCGGGCGCACCGGAGAGGACGATCATCCACTGCTTCACCGGCGGGCCGGACGAGGCGCGCCGCTGCCTGGACGTCGGCGCCTACGTCTCGTTCAGCGGCATCGTCACCTTCAAGAACGCAGGCGCGATCCGCGCCGCCGCCGCCCTGTGCCCCCTCGACCGGATGCTCGTCGAGACCGACGCGCCGTTCCTGGCTCCCGTGCCGTTCCGGGGATCTGCCAACGAGCCCTCAAGGGTGCCCGTCGTCGGCGCGGCGGTTGCGGCGCTCCGGGGCGTCGAGCCCCGGGCCGTCGCCGAAGCCACCTCGGACAACGCCATGAGGGCGTACTCGCTCGATCTCCCCGCCGGCGCGGCCGTGTGAGCTCGCCGCGACCGCTCGGGCGCGGCGACGCCCTCCGGATCCTCGCCGAAGAGGGGATCGAGCTGAAGCGGTCGCTCGGCCAGCACCTCGTCGTCGACCCGAACACCCTCGAGCGCATCGCCCGCCTCGCCCGAGTCGGTCCGGGAGACCACGTCCTCGAGATCGGCCCAGGCGCCGGCTCGCTCACGCTCGCCCTCGTCGCGACGGGCGCACGCGTCGTCGCCGTCGAGATCGACCGCCGGCTCGCGGCGCTGGCGCGCGCCGTCGTCGGCGAGCGAGCCCGCATCGTCGAGGGCGACGCCCTCGAGCTCGACTTCGCCGAGCTGCTGTCCGGCGCGGCTCCTTGGACCCTCGTCGCCAACCTCCCGTACAACGTGGCGGCGACCATCGTCCTCCGGCTGCTCGAGCTGGCGCCCCAGGTCAGAAGGATGCTCGTCATGGTGCAGCGCGAGGTCGGTGAGCGCCTCGCCGCGCAGCCAGGGACGAAGGCGTACGGCGCCGTGACGGTCCGCGTCGCCTACTTCGCGACGGCGCGCCTCGCCGGGCGCGTCTCGGCAGAGGTCTTCCACCCCCGGCCGAACGTCGACTCAGCGCTCGTCGATCTTGTGCGGCGCGACCTCCCTGCGGTCGAAGAGGCCCTCGCGTCGTACCCCGAGATCGTCGAGCTGGTCCGAGCGGGGTTTGCCGGGCGGCGCAAGATGCTGCGACGCTCGCTCGCCGCGCTCGTGCCTCCCGAGGCGTACAGGGCGGCGGGCATCGACCCGACGAGCCGCGCGGAGCAGCTCGACGTCGTCGCGTGGGGCAAGCTGGCCGGGTGCCGCAGGTCGCTCACGAGCCGGCGCTCGCCAAGCTGACGCGCTCCCTCGCGGTCGTCGGGCGGCGCGCCGACGGCTACCACCTGCTGCGCGCCGAGATGGTGACGCTCGACTTCGGGGACCTGCTCGAGATCGAGCCGGCGAACGACCCGCCGCCGGCCGGCGCCCGGTCGGACTCGGGCGCGAGCCGCCTCGAGGTCGTCGACGAGGTCGCCTGGTCGGGGGCGCAGAGCAGCTCTGCATGGGGACAGGACGCGGCGGCGCCTGAGGATGGGGCCCGACCTCCCGTCCCCTCCGTCCCCTCCGTCCCCTCCGTCCCCTCCGTCCCCTCCGGAACGGACAACCTGGTCCTTCGCGCACTCGCGCTTGCGGGGCGGCGCGCCCGCGTGCGCCTTCGCAAGCGCATCCCGGCGGGCGCCGGCCTCGACGGCGGGTCGGCGGACGCTGCCGCCGTCCTGCGCTGGGCGGGGGTCGGCGATCCTCTCGTCGGAGCCCGGCTCGGCGCCGACGTCCCTTTCTGCATGGTGGGTGGGCGCGCCCTGGTCGGAGGCGTCGGCGAGCAGGTCGAGGCCCTCGAACCGGACGATGCCTGCTACCTCTGTTGCACCCCCTCGTTCGGCGTGTCGACGCCGCTCGTCTATCGCGCCTTCGACGAGCTCGGGCAGGGCGCGCGCGCCGGGAGCCGGCCCGCCGCGAACGACCTCGAGGTGGCGGCTCTTGCCGTCGAGCCACGCCTGGCACGCGTGCGCGCCCTGCTCGTCGAGGTCACGGGCCTCGTGCCGGTCCTCGCCGGGAGCGGCTCGACGTGGTTCGTCGAATGTGAGCTCGGCGAGGGACGCCTCCTTGCCGGCGAGCTCGCCGGAGC